>JAYUQN010001090.1:0-6355 GCA_043756725.1 Saprospiraceae bacterium | reverse complement strand
ATAAGATTTTCATTTTTTTTTAACCCTATTTGAAACCCTACATAAAATATTTGCTCACAGAGTTACACAGAGTTAGATACTTATAATACGCTTTTTTTCATCTAACTCTGTGAAACCTCTGTGTAACTCTGTGAGCAACTACTTTATGTAGGGTTTCAAAATTTTTAGCTAACCAAATTATAAAAAAGTCATGCTTGATATAAAACCTTATCAACCTCAAAACAAAATTCGCCTCGTCACTGCCGCTTCCCTTTTTGATGGGCATGATGTCGCTATCAATATTATGCGCCGCATCATGCAGCAATCAGGCGCAGAAATTATTCACTTGGGACACAACCGAAGCGTAGCAGAAATTTTCAATACCGCTATTCAAGAAGATGTGCAAGGCATTGCCATCACAAGTTATCAAGGTGGACATATCGAGTTTTTCAAATATGCTTACGATTTACTGAAAGAACGAGGCGCAGGGCATATCAAAATTTTCGGTGGCGGCGGGGGCACTATTTTACCGACTGAAATAAAAGAACTACAAGATTACGGCATCGCTCGCATCTATTCACCTGACGATGGGCGCACGATGGGTTTGCAAGGCATGATAAATGATGTTTTGAAAAATTGTGATTTCCCTATCGGACAAAATATTAATGGTGAAATTAAAAAATTAGATAAAAATAATCATGGAGCCATTGCCCGCTTAATTTCAGCTGTTGAAAACTATCCCCAACAAAATGAAACATGGCTTGCCGAACTTCGAGCCGCCAAATTACCCATTACCCATCAGCCATCCCCAGTAATAGGCATAACAGGCACAGGTGGCGCAGGCAAATCCAGCCTTGTTGACGAACTCGTTCGCCGCTTTTTAAGGCATTTTCCAAATAAACATATTGCTATTGTCTCCGTTGACCCGTCAAAACGCAAAACGGGTGGCGCACTTTTAGGCGATAGAATCCGCATGAACGCCATCAACAACGACCGTGTTTTTATGCGCTCTCTGGCTACACGTCAATCGAACCTCGCTTTATCAAAATATGTGCAATCGGCAGTTGATATACTGAGGGGGGCTAATTTTGACCTTATTATCCTTGAAACCTCAGGAATTGGGCAATCTGATACCGAAATTGTAGACCATTCGGATGTTTCACTCTATGTCATGACGCCCGAATATGGCGCAGCCACACAATTAGAAAAAATTGATATGCTCGATTTTGCCGACCTCATTGCTATCAATAAGTTTGACAAACGGGGTGCACTTGATGCTTTGCGGGATGTGAAAAAACAATATCAGCGCAACCACAATCTTTGGGATAAAAACGCAGACGATATGCCCGTTTTTGGTACAATGGCTTCGCAGTTTAATGATGCGGGCATGAATCAATTGTATGAAAAATTGATGGAAACAATTGGTGAAAAACCCATCCAACAACTTGACGCAAGTTCTAAGCTTGCGCCCAATTATAGTGCTGAAAAACAATTTATAATTCCTCCCAATAGGATTCGATATTTAAGTGAAATTGCTGAAACGTGCCGTAATTATGACAAATGGGTTGAAAAGCAAGCCTATATCGCCCGTCAATTGTTTTCAATTGAAAATACTTTGCAACAGCTTGAACATCAATATTTTATCGAAAATAAAGCCGAAATACTGAGGGGGGTAAAAACGCTTTACAAAGAGGTCGAATTGCAATTGGAAGGGCATTGTAAAAAGATTTTAGATACATGGGAAGAAAAGAAAAAGCAATACGTAGCCGACGAATTTATTTATCAAGTGCGTGGAAAAGATGTGAAAGTGCCTGCCTATCGTAAAACTTTATCGGGCAATAAAATCCCTCGTGTTATTTTACCGAAATACAAAGATTGGGGTGAAATTTTGAAATGGGTTTTGAGTGAAAATGTGCCCGGTGCCTTTCCTTATGCAGCAGGCGTTTTTCCTTTTAAAAGAGAAGGAGAAGACCCTACGCGCATGTTCGCAGGAGAAGGCAATCCAGAGCGGACTAATCATCGTTTTCACTATGTTTCAAAAGGATTACCTGCAAAAAGACTGTCAACTGCCTTCGATTCTGTCACTTTATATGGCGAAGACCCTGATAATCGTCCAGATATTTATGGAAAAGTCGGTAACTCTGGCGTTTCTATATGCTGTTTGGATGATGCTAAAAAACTCTACTCTGGCTTCGATTTGACCGATCCTAAAACGTCCGTTTCAATGACCATAAACGGACCCGCAGCTACTATTACCGCTTTTTTTATGAATGCAGTCATTGACCAAGCGTGTGAAAAATACATCATTGAAAATAAGCTTCAACACTTAGTGGAAGCAAAATTAAATGAAAAATATCTAAATTCATCATTCATCATTCATCACTCACCCTTAAATACCCCCCCTCAGTATCTGGGCAATTTGCCAGAAGGAAATAACGGTTTAGGCTTAAAATTATTAGGTTTGACGGGTGATGAAATATTGCCCCCCGAAGTGTATAATGTATTGAAAAACAAGGCATTAAGCCAAGTTAGAGGAACCGTGCAAGCCGATATTTTGAAAGAAGACCAAGCTCAAAACACCTGTATTTTCAGTACCGAGTTTTCACTGAAACTTATGGGCGATATGCAGGAATATTTTATTACAAACCAAGTGCGCAATTTTTACAGCGTCTCTATTTCAGGTTATCACATAGCAGAAGCGGGCGCAAATCCGATTTCACAATTAGCTTTCACGCTCTCCAATGGTTTCACTTTTGTAGAATATTATGTGTCAAGAGGCATGAATATTGATGATTTTGCCCCTAATTTATCCTTCTTTTTCTCAAATGGCGTTGACCCCGAATATGCTGTCATTGGACGTGTAGCAAGACGAATTTGGGCAAAAGCGATGAAACATAAATACGGTGCCAATGAGCGCAGTCAGCAACTAAAGTACCATATCCAAACGTCAGGCAGAAGCCTTCACGCACAGGAAATCGCTTTCAACGATATTCGTACAACCCTCCAAGCCCTTTACGCCATTTATGACAACTGCAATTCGCTTCATACTAACGCTTATGATGAAGCCATAACAACGCCAACCGAAGAATCTGTACGCCGTGCGATGGCTATCCAATTGATTATTAACCACGAATTGGGTTTGGCTAAAAATGAAAACCCTTTGCAAGGCTCTTTCATTATCGAAGAATTGACAGACTTAGTAGAAGAAGCCGTTTTACTCGAATTTGACCGTATAAATGAGCGTGGCGGCGTTTTAGGCGCTATGGAAACCATGTATCAACGCGGCAAAATCCAAGAAGAAAGTATGCACTATGAAATGCAAAAACACACTGGCAAATTACCCATTATTGGCGTCAATACCTTCTTGGATACTGAGGGGTCTCCTACAATCCTTCCGAGAGAAGTTATAAGGGCTACTCAAGCGGAAAAGCAAGCTCAAATTGCGACAAGAGATGCTTTAAAAGGGCGCAATCCTACAAAATCTCTTGAAATTTTAAAGAGTTTGCAACAAGTTTGCTTGGATGGGGGAAATATTTTTGGGGGGTTGATGGAGGCAGTAAAGTTTTGTACTTTGGGTGAAATTACGCATGCTTTGTATGAAGTTGGTGGGCAGTATAGGAGAAATATGTAATGGCGTTTATTATAAACATTTTGACACTACGTGTCATTGTGAAAGGCTTGGAATGGAGTTTATTATAAATATTTTGACACTACGTGTCAGTGTAAAAGGCTTAGAATGGAGTTTATTATAAATATTTTGACACTACGTGTCATTAAACTTCCAATTTTGATGACACGTAGTGTCAAAATATTTATAATAAACGCCATTCTAAGCGTTTCACACTGACACGTAGTGTCAAAATATTTATTTTAACCCATAATTTGCATAAATATTTATTTTGACGCTATATTTGCATAGAACTAAAAATAAAAATTATGAAAGAAGCACTCATTACAATTCGACTCATGGATGTTGTGGCAGGTACTTCGACAAATGCCGATGCCGTTGCCCTTTTTAACGCTATTGACAACATTCTTTCTACTAATCAAAAAGTACGTCTTTCGCTTGATGGAGCAACGCCGCTTTCCACCTCTTTTTTAAACTCGTCAATTGGTAGCCTTGCCGATAAATATGGCTTTGAAGTGATGCGTAAAAAAATAGTTTTTACGAACCTTAAAGAGTCTCAAATTAAAACCATAAAGCGTTATTTTGAATTGATAAGCTGCTAATTATTAGGCTCAAATAACGCAAAGTTTTTAAATTCAAAAAACTCTTTAAGAATTACAAAAATTCTTATTATTTTTGAAATAAAAACTTACACGTATGGGCAATCTTAGATCCAAAAACGAGGCATGTAAAAATATAATTATTGCCATTGGTATCAATCGGTATTTAAATGCTACGGGTATTTCCTTACTCAACAGTTGCGAAACAGAGGTTAAGGCATTTATGAAAGTGTTGATGGATGGTTATTTGGATTTTGAAAGTGAAAATGTTCATTATATATTAGGAGCCAATGCAACTAAAGAAAACATTATTTTAAGGATAAAAGAAGTGATTGAAAGCCGCAATGCAGTTGCTGAAAAATGGAATTTATTGGTCTATTTTGCAGGCAATACGCATTTTGATGAAACAACAAATGAAACTTTTTTTATACCTTACAATGCGCAAATAGAAATAACCGATACTTATTTAGCTTTCAATAGTCTAAAACCTATTTTATCGGAAAGTAAAGCGCAACACCTTGTTTTATTTATTGACTCTTCTAACGCAGCCTCTTTGTTTAAGGACTACAAAGAGAAAGACACAATTCGAGAATATAAAAACCCTTCAAGATATGCTTTCACATCTGGAAGACATGATTCTATTAGTAAGGGTTTTAAAAGAAAAAGTAGTCCCTTTACACAAGTTTTAATCAAAATTCTACAAGATTGGTCACATAAAAGAACGGATATTCCTTTAGGCTCGGTTAAAGAAAGAATGTCCATTATTTTTCAAGATAAATACCGTCATGAAACGCATAAGCCTCAGCTGCACCCTATAGATGTCAAAGGTCATGAAGGCGGTGGCTTTGCGTTTTTTCCAAAAATTTTATTAGAAACTCAGCCAAAACCGCTTGAAATATATTTTCCTTCTTTGCATGACTCTTCCTATATTCCTACGGAAGCGCCGCCCAGAAAAGGGAAATACACGCTTGCTTTATTGCTTTTAGCTGCTTTAGGCTTGTTTCTTATGGTGCAATATGATAGGGTGACTTCTATAAAATCAATAAATAAGGCACTTACAGGTTTGGATTTGAATCTGCCTGACCCAAGTGATATACCCGATATAGAAGCCTTTTGGAGAGAACGCCTGAGATTAAAAAAGGCATTGGAACGTTCTACACCGCGACCTTTGTTGTACGATACTATAAATATTGACTCGGGCTATGTTACCTACATAGACCCTAATTATGATAAAAATATGCAAGCCTATTCTACAATTTCAAGTGTTAATACCAAATCTGTAAAAAACAGGGTTTCAGACAGCATCAATATTGTGTTTGCTGGCAGTTTTCAAAATAAAGACAATGCGCTACGAATCCTCGAAAAACTGAAAAAGATAGGCTATACCGATGCTGAAATTATCATGAAAGAGCAATTGCCTTACTTGATTGTGGTTTCAGGTTTTGATTATTCTAAAAAAGGAGCTAAAGCAACTGTCCAAAACTTAGAGAAAGCGGGGATAGAATCTTATCGTTCTGTGAAAACGTGGCAGGAGATTTATAGGAAAAAATAAATCTTGGAGTCTTTTCATTTTGTCATTAAAAACTCAATCGCCAATTTATAGCCAATTACGCCCATCCCAACAATTACGCCTGCCGCCTTTGCGGATATATACGAATGATGTCTAAACACCTCCCGTGCATGCACATTGGATATATGCACCTCCACCACAGGCACTTTCACCCCACTTATGGCATCTGCTATGGCGATAGACGTATGTGTGTAAGCCCCTGCGTTGAGAACAATACCCAGATAGTTCTCATTGAAACCTATTTCATGTATTTTGTCAATCAGTGCCCCTTCGTGATTGCTTTGAAAATATTCGATAGATACTGAGGGGTAGGTGCGTTGCAAAATCTGCCAATAATCTTCAAAAGTTTGGCTGCCGTAGATGTGTGGTTCCCTTTTGCCCAAAAGGTTGAGATTGGGCCCGTTTATTATCAAAATTTTCATAATGTTCTACTCCTTTTTTGTTTGATGAAATAATGAAAAAATTAAGCTCCGATTTATAAAAACGAATATTCGCTGATTCCAAAAAAACATGTACTTTTGAACCGTAATGAATAACAAAGGACAAAATAACAAAATTATTTTCGGATTGAAGGTGCGC
>JAYUQN010001089.1:0-2435 GCA_043756725.1 Saprospiraceae bacterium | reverse complement strand
CATAATCCAATGGGTTTTAACCCATTGAAGGTGTTATTTATAGCACAATGGGTTAAAACCCATTGGATTATTGCACTAATTTCATTTAATAAAAGCGGAATTTTACCCCGTTTCATGTATATCTACTCCATTTTCACAAGCCGAATCGTTTTTTGAATATTATCAGATACAAATCGAGCGATATAAACACCCGAAGGCATCTCGCTCGCATTCAAAGTAACCAAAACCTCTGTATCGCCTTGTTTAATATCTAAAACGATGGTTTTTATCAGTTTGCCCGTCAAATCATAAATTAATATACGCGCTTTGCTGCTGGCTTTCCAAGTTTCAAAAGTAATTGTAATCGTTGTTTCAGATTTAAAAGGATTGGGTGAAACGGTCAGTTTGAGCTTTTTATCTGAAATTTCTGTTGTGGCAGTCACTTTTGTATTGTTGTTGCTATCGCAAGTCCTGCAAGTGTCCCCGCCTTGTGACGGTTCGAGCGCTAAAAAGGCAGTATAGCGGGAGAGAATACGGGTATTCATACTTGTTTCAATTACCTGCTGAACGGTTGCATTATCAGACGCACTGTTTTCTAATTTAAAAATTTGTTGCCCCGCCCAAAAATTGGGCAGTGTATTGTCAGATAAAGCCATATCACTTTGTGGAATGCTCAGTTTTTTTGAAAAATCTGTTTCACCATATAAGCCTGCTACATCAATGCGAAACGGCATTTTACCCCGATATTTTCCGACCAAAAGCACAGGAGCGGCAAAACTTTTATTGGTTTCATCTATGTTAAAACGAGAATGGCAATACCCATCGTTGAGCGTTGTGTAAACATCAAGATTGTCATAAACACCATTGATATTTTGGTATAAAAACCTTGAATACGTTGCTATATCGTTTGATGAGCCAACATCATAAGCATTGCCACCACTTTGGCGCGCCAAATTTGTGTAGAGATAACTGTTGCCGACATACCACAAGTTACCTGCAGAAAAACCATTGTGATTTAGGTTGCTAAAATCCACAATATGTATTTGCGGTAATGGATTACTCGTTTTTTTCAATTCACTTATCAACTCATTGGATGATACCGAGTTGTTAAAACTTGCATCACTCGAAAAGACAACTAATTTTCCACTTCTATTGGCTTTTAAAAATTCAAGGCTTTTAAAAAGAAGCGTCGGCAAATTGCTGATATTTGAAAAAGAGCTACTGTTCAAAGTTGAAAAAACAGAATCTAATTGAGCCGTTCCAAACCACGTATTACTGAGGGGGGTCGGGTTGAGTTTATTAAAAATCAAATTGAAAGAATCTTTATCTGAAAGGGTCGAGCGAAGGTTTTCTTTAATCGTATTGAGTACCGTATTTTGTTGAATATTGGTATTCCCGATATTATAATCCACAGCGACTAATATTTTGCGGTTCGCAATCAGCAAATCTGCAACCTGATGGGGATATACCAAAAGTTGATAAAAACCCTCATTAACATTTACAGGATAATGCGAAAGGTAAACACCGTTTTTGACAGGCGCATCGTAAGTCAGTTTTAGTGTTGCAGCATTTTTAAAATTAGTTAAGTCAGTCCAACCGCCAAGCGTTCTACCGAGTGAATCACTTTGATCTGCAAATTGAAAATTCGGTATATCAGTCAAACGCGGGTTTTTCCATTCTGCGTTTTCAAAAACACGGATATTGAGTTTGGGTAAAACATTGGATACAGTTATGAGTTGAAGCGGCAATTCCAAATTAGCTTTAGAGCCTTGCCAACGCATGGGTATCAAGAAAGTTAATTTCACCCGCCTTGTTTCATTACCCGCCATCGGGAAAATGCGAAATTCGTAACCTGTTGAACCATTTTTAACTAAAAGAGAAGGGTCTGATCGCCTCCCCACTATGTTGTTATAAATAGTCGTTGCTGTCCACCGGTCAATTATTTTAGCGCGAATGATAAAGTCCTGAAACCACAACCACGAATCAGAAACCATAACATCTCTCGGCAAATTGAAATAATGTTGCACTTCAAGCGTATCTTTGACGCTTGTAAAAGGTGTGCTTTTAGCGGAGAAGGTTAAATAATAGCCCACTTCTGCATAAAGTCCTTTGGGTTTAATGGTGATAGCCGCTGAATCAATTTGCCCAAATCCATTTTTAAACCCTTGTCGGGGGTCTTGCACACGCAATGAGCTTTGGCTATGAGCCGTAAAACAGATGAAACAAAGGCAGAAAAAGAGGACGTTTTTTGTAAACTTTTGCATGAAAAGGAGGTTTAAAGGTTCATTAATCAGGATTACAAGTCGCTTTATGGGTTAACAAAATATTTTCAATACAATATTAAAATATATATTTAATAAAATCAATTATATAAAGTCACCTTTACGTCATATTCATTTTTCACCCGTAGCTTCGTCTTTAGGCGAACCCGTATAAACGCCTTTAGGCGTTGAAAA
>JAYUQN010001088.1:0-6364 GCA_043756725.1 Saprospiraceae bacterium | reverse complement strand
GCATCCCAATACAAATCGAAATAGGGAATAGAGGTGGCTAAAAGCGACCCATCTTCTGCCAGAATATTGCCCCGTTCGCCCGGTACATCGCGGTATTGCATAAATTTTTTAGCCGACTCTTGCCGCCATTTTTCGCCTTCTGAAATGGATACTCGAAAAGCACGGGCTAAAATAGCGACTGCAACGACGACCACCACGAGCGTCACACCATATACCCGTAATAAAACCTCGTTTTTGAAATTGACTAAAGCCATTTTTTTTATAATTTGAAAGGGGAAGTTATTCTACTTAGCCGTACCACGGACTTCAGTCCGTGAATGCCGAATGAATTGCGATAATTGTATTGTAAAATAGCATTTACCTATTGTATTTATAGTTCTTATACGTTTACGAACTAAAGTCTGTGATACGGCTAAGTAATTACATTTTTTTAACTAATCTTATGAATGGGCAAATATACTTATAAAATTTGATTATGAAATAAAGGGCTGTTTTTAGATAAAAAATTGATAAAACTTTAAAAATACTGAGGGGGGGTATAAATAGCTTTAAAACCTTACATAAAGCAGTTGCTCAGAGAGTTACACAGAGGTTTCACAGAGTTAGATACTTATAATACGCTTTTTTTCATCTAACTCTGTGAAACCTCTGTGAAACTCTGTGAGCAACTACTTTATGTAGGGTTTCAAATAAATAGCTATTTCCCTTACAAATCCTTGTATATTTGGTAATTACTTTTTATGAATATACATGCAACGGGGTAAAATCCCGCTTTTTAAATATAGGTAATGTAACCGAAAAGTGATAATTTCCCTCTGATTTTAGTTCAGATTTACGAAATCTTAAAGATTTTGTAAATCTATAACCCCTCAGTAAAAGCGGGATTTTAGCCCGTTTTATGAATAAACCACGCCCATAATATAAACACAAACTGAAAAGGCAAACGTACCAAAGCGATTTGATGTGTACCCACGGAAGGGTTTTCTTTGAAAACATCCATGATATGCAAAGGTAAAAAAGCTAACATCATGCAGAGAATTGCCCATGTTCCCCATGAGCGATATTGTGGAATAAAGACAGCAAGCCATGCTCCTACTTCTAAAACGCCGACTAAATAATTGGGGATTTCTTTGGGTAAAAAATCGGGAAAGAAAGGGAAATACATTTCAGGTTTTAGAAAGTGATTGACACCAGCATACATCATAAATGCGCCAAACAGGAAGGTTAAAATTAGTTTTATCGTTTTCATTTTTTGTTTTTTTATTTGAATAATTTCTGGCATTACACAAATATAAAACATTAGGGCGAAACAGCATCAAAACTTAGACTGCGTATTTTATTTTTATTTTCTATATATTTATTTAATTTTATGCAAAATTTCAAATTAAGCTAACCAATAAAATTGAAGATAAAATGGAAAGGTATGGTCAAGTCCTCAATATTGCAGTGCCTGTATTTTTAAGCCTGTTTTTAATTGAAAAATTCTTCGAGTGGCGCATGGGCGCAAAAGTGATACGGGGTTTGGATAGTGTATCAAGTTTCAGTTCGGGTATTACCAATTCGGTGAAAGATGTACTCGGTCTTAGTGTCAATCTCATTGGTTATGCGTGGCTTGTGAAACACGTGGCAGTTTATGAAATAAAAGACACGTTTTTAACCTATGCTGTCGGTTTCATCGTCATAGATTTTTACGGTTATGTGGGGCATCGGCTCAACCACAGTGTCAATTTTTTATGGAATCGGCACATCATTCACCACAGCAGTGAGGAGTTTAATTTGGCGTGTGCTTTGCGGCAAACCGTTTCGTCTTTTGTCAATTATTTCACCATTTTTTTGATACCCGCTGCCCTTTTGGGCGTACCCGCCAATGTGATTGCAGTTATTGGTCCTTTGCATCTGTTTTTACAGTTTTGGTATCACACCCGCTTGATTGGTAAAATGGGGTTTTTAGAAACATTCCTCGTGACCCCTTCACACCATCGGGTGCATCATGCCATCAATCCCGAGTATTTGGATAAAAATCATGGTCAAATTTTCATTTTTTGGGACAAGTGGTTTGGCACTTTTCAAGAAGAATTGCCCAATGTGCCACCTGTTTATGGCGTTACCCGTCCTGTGAAAACATGGAATCCGATAAAAATCAATTTTCAACACTTTTTTCTCCTCCTGCGGGATGCGTGGCATACACAAAGTTGGTGGGATAAATTACGCATCTGGTTTATGCCCACAGGCTGGCGACCCGAAGATGTGAAACAGCTTTTGCCCGTTGAGTCCATTACAGATGTGTATAATTTTGAAAAATTTGATACCAATGGCTCCCGAGCTTTGATAACATGGTCGTGGATTCAGATGATTTTCAACTACTTTTTGATGGTTTATTTCTTTGCCTATATCGGTAAAATCGGCGCACCCAATATTTTCATCTATGGGGCTTTTGTCACCCTTTCCGTTTATACTTTTACCGAATTGATGGATAAAAACCCTAATGCGCTTTATATGGAAATCTTAAAATCTGCGCTTGGTTTGACGCTGATATATTGGTTGGGTGATTGGTTTGGCGCAAGTCAATATGCGCCTTTTTATACTTATATTGCGGGGGCTTATTTTGTTTTATCGATTGCAGTCGTGGCTTGGTTTGTGGTTTATGAGTTTAAAAATGAAAGGCAGATGGTGGCAAGTCGTTGATTTTCAAGGGTTTATTGTCAAAATAGGCTTTTATACTGAGGGGGTGCTTTTCTTTGTTGAAAAGCACCCCTTCTTCACTTATAATATCCAATAATCCCTTCGCCTCGTTCAGTTTTAAAGTTTCATCATTGCCAGAAGACTGTATAAGTTTTACAGCTTGCTCCAAATATTGTAGGTTTTCAGACAATCGTTTTTGATTGATAGCATAACCTTTTACTAAATAATCTTTTAACCGCTGCGTTGCCCATTGGCGAAACTGTGTGCCGCGTTTTGAGTTAACCCGATAGCCAACAGAGAGGATTGCATCAAGGTTGTAAAAAAGCTATTTTCTTTCAACGTTCCTCTTTCCTTCTTTTTGAACTTGTAAGTATTCCTTACAAGTTGAACCTTGCTCAATTTCTCCTTCTGAATATACTTTTTTTAAATGAAGTGTTATGTTTTGTGCCGTTGTTTGAAAAATTTCAGCGATTTGCTTTTGTGTAGCCCAAACAGTATCGCCATCAAATTTTATTTCAATCTGAATACCCTCACTGGATTGATAAATTTCTATTTCATTCATAGTAGTCAAAATTTTAAAGTTAAAAAATAGTTTAGAAACGGCACAAAAGTAATTTAATATTTTTTGTTTAAAAAAATATTTTAATTTAAAATAAAATATTGTTTTTTAATATAGGTAATAGCGTTGAATTAAACGCTGCTCTGAAATTTCGTAAAAAAATGGTTATCAATGATTTAAGCTAATCAACTATACATGAAACGGGGTAAAATCCCAAAAGCAAAGACGTTGCAGTGCAACGTCTCTACGTCATTTTTTATAGTATTTTGGAGTATTTGCCAATGTAGAGACGTTGCACTGCAACGTCTTTGCTTTTCGAGATTTTACCCCGTTTCATGTATATTTTATTGGATTTTAAATAAAAACCCTTTAAATTTGTAAAAATGTACAACAATGAATGTGCTATCAAATGCTCAAATTGAGCTTTTAGCATTTTTTAAACAAGATTTGGCTTCTGATGAAATGCTTGAATTGCGCCGCCTTTTGGTCGCCTTCAAAGCAGAACGTGTCTCTATTATGCTCAATGACCTTTGGGATAAAAACGAATGGACAAATGATACGATGCAAGCGTGGGCAAAAGAACACAATAGAATACCGTACAAATCTTAGCTTATTAACAAGTTTTGAAATAGTCATAGCATTTAATCTTGGAAAAGCCCGAAGAACCCCCGACCCCTAAAGGGGAGTACATCCGAAGTAAGTCAGAATTAGGTACTTTTTCAAAGAAAGTGTACAAAACTCTCAGCCACTTCGGATGTACTCCCCTTTAGGGGAAGGGCTGTTAAGTTCTTATTTTAGCACTCGAAAAAGCCCGAGCAGCCCCCGACCCCTAAAGGGGAGTACATCCGAAATAACTTAAAATTTTGTACAATTTCTTTGAAAAAGTACCGAATTTAGGCTTACCACGGATGTACTCCCCTTTAGGGGTCGGGGGTCGCTCGGCTTTTCGAGAGTGCCAAAGTAGAATTAAGGAATTTCAAAGTTTTCACACTAAAAATAAAAGCCTTTACCCCCTCAGTAAAATCCCACTTTTCCCTATATTTTTAGGCTCTTTGGCAGTTGATTCAAAGGGGTAACCTCAATTAGAGGATAACGCAATGCGGAAGCCAAAGCCCATAAATTGTACATAGTGCATAGCATTACTACGGCTTGAAGTACGACAGTCACCAGCATCATTGTCTCTCCAATCACCGCCGCGAAGTACAAGGTCCTTCTCTTTTGTAGGATTAATGACAGTCTTAACACCATAAGGTTCATGCCTATCTTGACACCATTCGTAAACATTTCCACTCATATCATAAAGTCCTAATTCATTAGCTTGCTTTTGAGCTACAGGATGTGTTTTACAATTGTTTTTGTTATGTTCATCAGAACCCCATTCACCTGTCAATTTTTTATCTCCCGAATTTCTCCAATACCAAGCTACTTTATCAATATCATTACTGCCTGCATATTTATAACCTTTACTTTGATTTCCTCCTTTTGCAGCATATTCCCATTCCGCTTCGGTTGGTAAACGGTAATTCTTGCCTGTTTTATTATTTAATTTTTCCAGAAATGTCTGACATTCATCCCACGAAACAAGTTCAATAGGGCAATCATCGCAGCTTATAATATCTAAATTATATGAACTCCCACCCATAAGAGTCCTCTCTCCGCCCATGATAGCCCGCCATTCTTTATGCGTTACTTCTGTTTTACCCATATAAAAATTACTAACAGTGACATTATGAATAGGTTTCTCCCTGTCCTCTGCTTCTTTATCATTACTACCCATTTTAAAAGTCCCTCCTTTCACAAAGACCATTTTAAAAGGCACACCCGTAGCCATTTCAGTATAATCTTGTTTTAAAACAGAAGGAGTAGGTTTTGTAGCAACAGAAGACAGCACAGGCTTAGGCTGCACACCCCCACTTTGGTCATAAGCCTTTGTCCAACCATTGGCAATAGCTACCAATCTGGCACTTTTAGGCGGGTGCGTATTCGAGGCGTTTTCAGATTGTAGGGTTTGGATACCCAATTGCGCTTCCACAACTGTTGCGCCCATGCGGTAGAGGATGAAACCTGCAAAACGGTCTGCCTCCAGTTCAAAACGTTTGCGTACTGAGGGGTCATTTTCTTCCAAATCGTGAAAATTGAGATGGTGCGCCACCTCATGCGCTAAGACGCAATAAGCAGCCCACTTGGTACGGGCATCTTGCTTAAACTGCCTTAAAAAATTGGGGTTGTATAAAATAAGCCGTTGCTTGCCGTCACTGGTCGCCAAAGCATTGGCACAATTGGATTCATGCGCTTTAATGGTCGCCGATAAACCACTGAACTGTATCACTTCTTCGATTATCTGCCGTGCTTCGGCGGTGGCTTCAAAGAGGTAATGCTCTTTTTCGGTTTCTTGACCGTAGTAGTTGCAACTGTGTTTTATTCTCAACAGCGTTTGGCTGAAAAGGGACGATGTGAGCAGGAGAAAAGGGAGGATTTTTAAGGATTTCATTGGAAAGTGTAAGTTGAAAATTAAGCCATCTGTAAAGCCGAATCTCTTAATTTTTGTTGAAAATGCGTAGAATAGGCTTCAAAATCAAGGGCATCAAAGAAAGAATCTTGCTCGGGTAGATAATTTTCAGGGATTTTAGCACTCGGCAACACAATAATACTGAGGGGGTCAAGTTGATGATTCAAATCCAGAAAATAGGAAAAAGGTTGCTCCAAAATCAGTTGTTTTAAAGATATTTTTTTATCGAAAAAAGAAATTAAATCTTTTGTAGGTGTTTTAAAAACCAACCAACGATGGGCTTTATCATCACAATCAGACCATTTGTAAAAGTAAAAAGTATCAGATAGAGCGTCTTTAAAAACAGACAATAAAGGACCTTCATGGTAGAGTAAATCCCCTTGTTTTATAGGAACAAAATCCAATTTATTTATTTTAATACCTGATAATTTTTTCATTTTAAGCGTTTTACAATTAATGCGAATAATGGGTTGAAAAGCCTTGAAATACTGTAAAAATATGTGAAAATGCCTAAATCGCCCCCCCAACCCCCAAAGGGGGAGCGGATTTGTGGTAAAAATAAAGAACGTTTTTCATTTTACCACAAATCTGCTCCCCCTTTGGGGGTTGGGGGG
>JAYUQN010001087.1:0-2438 GCA_043756725.1 Saprospiraceae bacterium | reverse complement strand
GCTTCTGAGTCTTATAAGTATCACGGACTTTAGTCCAATCCATTAAGCTAAGCATTTTTACCCGAGGTTTACGTAGAGACGTTGCACTGCAACGTCTTAGTAGTGGGCAAATTTGCCTAACCCTAAGACGTTGCAGTGCAACGTCTCTACATAAACCCGAATAAATCTAATAATAAATCCTTAGCTTAATGGCATTGGACTAAAATCGCCGCTACAGTATTACGCACCCGTAACAATAACGCGTTGATACCGTGTCATTTGTGGCGTTCCAGAATCTGTTACTTCTAAAATTAAATGCACGGTTTCACCCTTTTTAATATCATTAGGCATTGTAAAAGAAGCCTTTGGCAGATTCGCATTTTTAATTATTACCTTTCCTTTGTAAGTATCCACTTCTTCATATTGCCACCAACGGTAGGTCAATTTATCACCATCAGGGTCGCTTGCTTGTCCGCTTAATTTTATCTTTTTATTGGGTTTTGCGCTTAAAGTTTGGGCGTGTTTTAACTGTACTTTTGGCGGGTGATTGGCATGGGCATAATCTAAGACGCACCAATCAGCCCGTGCCGCAAAATCATATTGGAGCACCTCTAACCAACGGGTTTGTCCAAAAGTGGCATCTGTTTTTTGGGTGAAAGTATTGAAATCTGCGACATCATCCCCATCTTCCCACCGCTTAGGATTGGTTTTTGAAGGACTCAAACGACCGCCCCAACCGCCATATTGGGGGTTTTCAAGATTGCCCAAACCGACATCAATCAGGTGTAAAAACGCGGGTGAATCGCCTTCGGAAATAAAATCATATTGCGAAAAACTGCCCCATTGTGCATTTTTTAACTTGTTAATATCGCCATGAATATGCTCATCATCGCCGACTTGTTTTTGCCCATCGCCATAGCTGTAATACATTTTAGTCAAGGCTCCATGATGGTTGATGATGTTTTCACTCATAAATTTACCTTCTAATAAAGGCTGCATGGGGGTGGGCACATATTTTTTCCACGGATAGGCTAAACAGGCAAATTGATGCGAATTGTAAAACACTTTTATGTCTTTCCAATTCACTGAAATATATTTGCGATACGTGGCATCTTGGTCTAAAATGGCATATATAATAGCTTTTTCAGCTACTTTTTTATAAATCGCTTGCCATTTATCGGTATTTTTTCCGAAGGGATCCCTTTGGGAATATTCATCTTCAATGGATTTCAAAGCTCTTGCCAGCGTGTTGGTGCCACCCCAAACTTGTATATAAATCGGTTCAGTGGTTTCATCCAGCAGCTTATTTTTGATGAAATCGGACCCCTCAGTATTTTTATCCATTTCACCCTCAAAATCAATATTGCCTATTTTTATAAGGCTGCGTAAATGGTCGGCAGTTGGAAAACCTGCGGCATGGGTGCTGAGTTTGGGATACACTTTTTGGTAGGCGTCTATCAGATCTTGCATCCATTGCACGCCAGGCCAGCGCAGATCTGTTTTTTCACCATACAGAGTCTTCGTCATATCCATTTCAGAGACCATCTTAGTGCCTTTTCCATCGCCTTTGTAATGCCACATCGAGCTGCTGTACACCAAGCCTTCGATGCTAAATTCGTTTGCATAGAGCAATAGTCGGATGAAGGAATCCACATCATCTATTTCACCGTCGGTGGTGACAATGGTGCGTGTTTTATTCGCTTTGGATTGCGCTTTTCCTATTGAAGAGGGTAAAATGAATAAGGAAATAGTAATGTAAAATAGTAAATTTTTCATAATTAAGAATAATAAAATAATAGGTGGTAAATTTTAGATTTCTTTGACAATTTAACTATTAGTAACGCTTAAAAAATAAGTTAGCTTTTTGTCATTCTGAGCGCAGCGAAAGAATCTGAATATAAAATGCTGATTATTCCCATAGGGATTCCTACGGAACAATATTTTACATTCCGATTCTTTCTCTGCGCTCAGAATGACAAAAGAGCAAGTTAAGCAAAAATAAATAAAAAAAATGAGCTTACATAGCGCAAGTAAGGCTCTAAAAAGCCTTCTTTAGGGTTTTACTAAACTCTATCAAATCCCAAAGATTGCCATACAAATCTTGAAAGACGGCAACCGTACCATAAAGTTCTTCCACAGGAGGACGAACAAAAGTGATGCCTTTGGCTTGCATATTTTTATAATCTCGCCAAAAATTATCAGTCTGCAAAAAGAGGAAAACACGTCCGCCTGTTTGATTGCCGACTCGGGTTTTTTGCTCATCATTTGCCGCTTTTGCCAACAATAAGTAACAGCCTTTTGCACCCTTTGGAGCCACCAAAACCCACCGTTTTATGTCACTCAAAACGGTATCTTCTATCAATTTGAAATCGAGTTTTTCGGTATAAAACGCTATGGCTTCGTCATAATCAGCAACGACTAAAGCGAGGTGTACAATTTTTTGTTTCATCGTGATTTTT
>JAYUQN010001086.1:0-2438 GCA_043756725.1 Saprospiraceae bacterium | reverse complement strand
CTTTGTGGTACAAGCGCACATTTAGGAAATTTTAAAAATTTCCTAAATGTTGATAATCAATAAGTTATAACTTCTTGTACCACAAAGTAGATAATTCCGATTAAATTTACTGAGGGGGTATCGACAAACCTTTCAAAAGAGCGTCAACAATTTTAGTCACACCCGTCGTAGCCTTTTCAGCATAAACCATCAAATTTTTACGCAATTGCATCTCATAATTCACCGCAGGCTTAGGGTCAATATAATAAACAGGCGCAAACGGCGGCGCATAAGCCACCAAACCTGCCGCTGGATACACTTGCATAGACGACCCCACCACCATCACAATTTCTGCTTCTGCTGTAATTTGAGCCGCCAACTCGAGCAACGGAACTGCTTCGCCAAACCAAACAATGTGAGGACGCAATTGCGCGCCTTTTTCACAATTATCGCCTATATTTATATCCCCATCACAGTCATAAACCGCATCGGGATAACGTGTTGAGCGGGATTTGCGAAGTTCGCCGTGTAGGTGCAAAATATTTTTGCTACCTGCGCGCTCGTGCAAATCGTCCACATTTTGGGTGATAACGGTCACTTTAAATTTTTCCTGCAATGCAGCAATAGCTTTATGGGCTGCATTGGGTTGCACTTCCAAAAGCTGTTTTCGGCGGTCGTTGTAAAATTTCAGCACCAATTCTTTGTTTTTCGCCCAACCTTCTGGCGTGGCTACTGCCATCACATCATGCCCTTCCCATAAGCCATCCGCATCACGGAAGGTTTTAATACCGCTTTCGGCGCTGATGCCTGCGCCTGTCATGACGACTATGTGTTTCATGTCTTTTAATTTTAGTAATTTTTTAGACGTTTACGGACTTTAGTCCGTAAACGTCTAAAAACTATATATACAGTAAGTAAATGTTATTTTAAAGTATGAATTTCGCAATTAATTAGATGTTCACGGACTGAAGTCCGTGGTACGAGGACAAAGGTAAACACCCCCTCAGTATTCTGCCCTTTTTCAGCGTTATTTTCATGAAAAAAAGAATATTTACAAAACTCCTTTTTTAAAATTTTGTTCACTCTCTGAAATGACTTACCTTAGAGTCTGAAATTGACATCCTTAGCGAATATTCGCTAAAACATAAGACAACCCACCAATCAAATTTGATTATGGAAGCATCAATTGCGAAAAAGCCTGTAAAAAGCGTCAAGCAGAACGCTTCAAAATTTAGTAAAGAAACCTATATGACTTGGTACGAAACCATGTTCCGCATCCGTCGTTTTGAAGAACGCACTTTAGAGTTTTATGGCGATTTTGTACGCGGCTTTTGCCATGTTTATATCGGTCAAGAAGCTATTGCGGCAGGCATGAAAACGGCTTTGAAAGCGGATGATGC
Organism: Saprospiraceae bacterium; assembly: GCA_043756725.1. Taxonomy (GTDB): domain Bacteria; phylum Bacteroidota; class Bacteroidia; order Chitinophagales; family Saprospiraceae; genus JAAFJT01. Next base: position 1,059 of record JAYUQN010001086.1, on the reverse strand, counting down.
TGTGGTTACGGCTTATCGCCAGCACGGTATCGGCATCATGAAAGGCGTACCGACCCGTGAAGCTATGGCAGAATTGTTCGGAAAAGCCACAGGCATTGTGAAAGGCAAAGGCGGTTCGATGCACTTTTTCAGCAAAAAAGATAAATATTTCGGCGGCAATGGCATCGTCGGTGCGCAAATCGGTATCGGTACAGGCATTGCTTTCGCTGAAAAATATAAAGGAACAGATTTGCTCTGCGTCACCATGTTTGGCGATGGGGCTGCCCGTCAAGGTATTCTCTATGAAACGGCTAATATGGCGATGACTTGGAAACTGCCCGTTATTTATCTCTGTGAAAACAATGGCTACGCTATGGGCACGTCGGTTGCGCGCACGAGCAACGTAACGGATATTCACCTCATCGCCCGCGCTTTTGATATGCCGCATATCGAAGTGGACGGCATGAATCCCGAAGCTGTCCATGAAGGTTTAGCAAAAGCGGCTGCGCATATTCGGGCAGGCAATGGTCCTTATTTTATTGAAATAAAAACCTATCGTTATAAAGGGCACTCAGTTTCAGACCCAGAGAAATACCGCAAAGATGAAAAAGGGCGTGCTGAAACAGCGCATTATAAAACCATAGACCCTGTAAAAGTAACGCGTGAACGCATCATCAATGAAGGAATTGCTAAAGAAGCGGAAATTGAAGCCCTTGAAAATTTGATTGAAATTGAAATACAAGAAGCCGTAGATTTTGCAAAAGCTTCTCCTGCGCCTGATGCGTCTGCGCTATATGAAGATAATTATGCAGAACCGAATTATCCATTCATGAAAGACTAATTTTTCAATGGACAAATGACAATGGACAATTCGTAACTAAGCGAATTGTCCATTGTCATTTGTCCATTATCCCTTATTTCACAATTGTTCTTGCCAAATAAGGGCGATTAGGGGGAACTATAAGCTGCCCTTGCAATGGATCAACCCATAAATCCATATCTTCTAAAGGAATACTGCCCAATAATGGCTCACTATCATCTGGTAAAACCAGCGCATTACAAGCCGTTTGACGATTGTGA
>JAYUQN010001085.1:0-2440 GCA_043756725.1 Saprospiraceae bacterium | reverse complement strand
AAAAAGTGCATGAATTGGATAAAAATGCTAAAACACAGTATCTAAATGGCAATATTACTGCACAACAACTGAAAACGGATGGTATAACAGGCGCCGATTATCATTTCAGCGTTTTTCAAAAAGATGAAAAATGGCTAACCGCTGCTCAGAAATTAGGGGTTGCCACCAACGCTTGGACGGTAAATGATACCTTAATCATGGATTTTTTACTCCTCCGTAATATTGATTATTTGACCACTGATGAACCTGAAAAAGCCTTAAAACGGGTCCCTAATTTTACAAAAAACAACAAATGGAAATTGGTTTGGAGCGATGAATTTAACTACGCAGGCTTACCCGATAGTGCAAAATGGGGTTACGATGTCGGTGGAAATGGTTGGGGCAATAATGAATTGCAATATTATACAAAGGCAGATACCAGTAATGCTGTGGTGAAAAACGGGATTTTATCTATCATAGCCCGAAAAGAAAAAAAGGATAACAGAGATTATACTTCCGCGCGCATGGTGACCACAGACAAAGCCGATTGGGTGCATGGGCGCATCGAAATACGGGCAAAATTGCCAAAAGGAAGGGGAACGTGGCCCGCAGGTTGGATGTTGGGGAGTAATATCAAAGAAGTGGGCTGGCCCCAATGTGGTGAAATTGATATACTCGAACACGTGGGCTATGACCCCGATACCATTGTAGGCAGCCTTCATACTACCGCTTACAACCATATTAAAGGCACTCAAAAAACGGCGCGGCTTTTTATTAAAAATCCCTATACCGAATTTCACACCTACTCCATAGAATATAATTCTGAAAAAATGGATTTTTTGTTGGATGAAACCGTGTATCTAACGGTTCACAATGAGCATAAAACCACGAATGAGTGTCCCTTTGATAAGCCACAATATTTATTGCTGAATCTTGCCATCGGAGGCAATTGGGGTGGGGCAAAAGGAGTGGATGAAACGATTTTTCCCGCAACAATGGAAGTCGATTATGTCAGGGTGTTTCAACAATTTTGACAATATTTTATGATGAAAATCGGGTAAAACTTTGAAAATACTGAGGGGGGTATTTTCTGTTTTTGACAGCGGTTTAGTTCTACTTTGGCACTCTGAAAAAGCCCGAGCAACCCCCTGCCCCTAAAGGGGAGTACATTGTGAAGTAGCTTGAAATCTTGAACTTTTTTAAGCCTATTTTGATAAAAGAGTTAAAAATATAGAGCTACTTCACAATGTACTCCCCTTTAGGGGCAGGGGGTCGCTCGGGCTTTTTCAGAGTGCCAAAGTAGAACTAAACCATTGCTAAAATCTCATGCCGCTACTTCTTCTTCAACAACTGCCATCGCTTCCGCAATTTCAATATCATCCTCAATTTCATCAAACTCAAAACGCAAATTTTCAACGATGAAATCTTGGCGTTCGGGTGTGTTTTTACCCATATAATAATCCAAAATATGGTCAATATTCATATCATCGGTCATTAAAACGGGGTTCAGACGCATATTTTCATTGATAAAATCTTTGAATTCATCAGGTGAAATTTCACCCAAACCCTTAAAGCGAGTTATCTCAGCTTTGCCTTTCAGCTTCCGAATCGCTTCTTGTTTTTCAGATTCTGAATAGCAATAATAGGTAATTTTTTTATCCCGTACACGGAAAAGAGGCGTAATAAGAATGTATAAATGGTTATTACGCACCAAATCGGGAAAAAATTGTAGGAAAAACGTCAGTAGTAAAAGGCGTATGTGCATACCATCCACGTCTGCATCCGTAGCGATAACGACCCGATTGTAACGCAAATATTCAATGCCATCTTCAATATTCAAAGCGTGTTGCAAAAGATTGAGTTCCTCGTTTTGATAGACAATTTTTTTAGTCATGCCATAACAATTCAAGGGCTTGCCGCGCAAACTGAAAACGGCTTGGGTTTCAACATCCCTTGATTTGGTCAAAGAGCCACTCGCAGAGTCCCCCTCAGTAATGAAGACGGTGGTCATTTCCAATCTATCTTCTTTCCCAATCGGCGCTTTTTCGTTAAGATGAAAGCGACAATCCCTCAGTTTTTTATTGTGAATATTGGCTTTTTTAGCCCTATCATTAGCCAATTTTTTAATACCTGCAATCTCTTTCCGCTCCCGCTCGTTTTGCTCAATGCGTTTTTTCAGAGCTTCGGCTGTCTCCTTGTTTTTATGTAAAAAATCGTCAAGGCTTTTTTGAATAAAATCGCCAATAAACTTACGAACCGTCACACCTTCAGGAGCAATATTCAATGACCCTAATTTGGTTTTGGTCTGCGATTCAAAAACAGGCTCTTCTACACGGACGGAGATAGCGGAAATAATAGATGTCCGAATATCCTGCGCTTCATATTTTTTATTGTAAAAGCTGCGAACGGTATCCACAATGGCTTCGCGATAGGCTTGCAAATGTGTGCCACCTTGCGTTGT
>JAYUQN010001084.1:0-2451 GCA_043756725.1 Saprospiraceae bacterium | reverse complement strand
TTTAGTTCTTCAAATTTATTTTCAATTACCAATTTAGCTTGTTCTGCCCACGTGGCTGGCGTCGCAAGGCGATTTTTAGCGGCTCTCATAATGCCTTTGAGTGTTTCATAATCAGCAGCAGCCAATTGAGCAAAGGTATGGATACCACCTGCATGAAGTGTTTGCGTCACTTTTTCTCCGATGCCTTCTATAATACTGAAATTATCTCCACCCAAAGCTTGCTTATTGGCTGCTTTTTCAGCTTGCACTTCGGCACTACTACGACGAGGCTTACGAGGTGGCTTTTGAGGTTTAGGTTCTGTTGCTTTTTCTGTAGATTTTGTAATGGTTGGAATATTTTCTTTAACTTCTTTGATAAGTATGATTTTAGGTGCTTTTTTCACCTTTCTTATTTTTACGTCTTTAACCCCTTTCACTTTAACATCTTTAGCAGCTTTCACTTTAACATCTTTAGCGGCTTTCACTTTAACATCTTTAACGGCTTTCACCTTAACAGCTTTAACAGCTTTCTTATCTTTAACGGCTTTTTTTTCTGCCTTTTGAGTTTCTTTCTGCATCGCTTCTTCCATAGCCGTTTCAGATAATTGATACACTTTTACCTCTTCGTCATGTGTTTTTGCCCATACTTTCAAGCGAATTTTAGCAATTTTCAAAGACACTTTGCGTGATTTGCGCCGGTATTTTATGCGCTCATATTCCAATTCCAATATTTCGAGATCGGATTTGGACGTATCTTTCATGGCATTTTTATAATAATGCTTAGCGGCTTTTTCATCTGTTTTGGTACGTTCATAAGTGGCTAAGGCTTTGTCGTAGGCTTTGAGCAAAAGCTCATAATGCGATGGTTTAGCAGATGCTGTTTTCATAGACATTACTTTTAAATTGTTTGATTATTGTATTGCTATATTGTTTGAAATTGTTATACAACAATCAAACAAGACATCAATTTAGTTATCTAATATTTTTTTCAACGTTTCATTAACCGTTTGACGTTGTAAACGTTTTTGTACCACAATTGGTTCAATAGCACGTTCCTTACAATCCATAATTCCGCATCTTTCACAAGTGGTACTCACTTCACGGTCTATGATATTGTTATCGTCTAAGAATTTTATTTTATTTTTGGAATCATTATCTATTAAAATGCCTAAAGTGACACTGACATTGCGTGTGCCCGAAGGGTGGACAATAGTAATACAAATATATTCATCGTTGGTGCGGTAAAATTGACTGCGTTGGATGCCAATCATATAATTATTACCCCCCTCAGTATGAAAGCTATTTTGTTCATTCTGAAAATCTTGAAGCAAAGTTATCGAAATCCAACGGCGACAGTAATGTTCATCCAAGCCGTTGCCATGTGGATGGTGCTTTCGATTGAGGTGCAACTCTTTATTGATGTCAAATTTCCCTGTTTTCAAATTATGAATGAAACGTAGGACAAATAATTTTTGCAAGTTTAAAAAACGGGGCATTACATTGCTCATACGTTGAAACAACATTTCTGGTGTGGCTTCATATTTCTGCATGAGTTTGTTTAAAAAAACACCTTCATCCCATTTTTCCATTTTAAAAAACTGCTCCACATCTTTTGTGAAAGCCTCCCGATTCATCAATAAAGCCGCTGAAAAATAACCTGCTTTAAAATGGTTAAGTGCTTCATCAAATGTTTTTACTCTTAATAGCGAAGACGTATAAGCCCTTTCTTTTAAGCCTAAAACATTAAACCCCAATTCTTTACCATATTGAAATGTTTTTTGAAGCTCTGTCATTGTCGTATTCAGCAATAAGGTTTTGGTTTTAGGAACAAACAAGGAGCGAATATGTTTTAATTCAGGATAAGCCTCCAGACCATTTTCATTTATTTTGTAGCCAAATTTTTTTTCTAAAATACCGCCCAGATAATGGGCAGGAAGGGCATGCCCTGTTGGTATTTTATGGGCTTTCACAAATTGCTTCACGGCTTCCTCCAAATCTTCAAAATAATTATTATTCAATTCCAAATAGGAACGTAAAGCCCCAAAGTAAAAATTTTCTTCGCGTAAAGCATAATTTCGACCCAATTCTACTAATGTTGAAATAAAGGCTCCGACGCGCATAGGCGCATTGGCAATGATTTCAACCACTTTGCTCAGCTCGATGCCAAATAAATCTAAAGGCAGTTCGTTCAAAAAATTAGATTGCAAAAGCTCTTCAATAGGCGCAAGGCTCTTGGGCATATCTTCCGAAATCAATTCTTTGGGCGTAGTTTGCAAAGCATGAGCAAGTAGGACAATTTTATCATCTTTAGGATATTTTTTCCCTTTTTCAATTTCATTGAGGTAGGAAATAGACATACCTGTTTGTTCTGCCAAGACAGCAAAAGAAAGATTGCGCTCGGCTCGCAATTGGCGCACCTTCAATCCGAAAATAATTTTGTTATTTTGTCCTTTGTTATTCATTACGGTTCAA
>JAYUQN010001083.1:0-2454 GCA_043756725.1 Saprospiraceae bacterium | reverse complement strand
CCGATTAATTGTTATTTCGCTACCTCGAACAGAGCCTCCATTGTCAATTCACGCTGAATTGTATTGTAGAAATAATCATTTTTCTTTACGCCATAAGAGGTAAGCATGGTCAAAAAAATGTTTTTTCGAGTGCCTGTTTTGTCTGCAAAAACTTGTTTTTTGTTTTCCAATTCGGCAGCATATTGTTTGTCTATAATAAACACAGTGTTAGAAAATTTAATTTCAATAAGATTAATTGAATTATCGGCACGGTCTAAAAGCAAGTCAATTTGTGCGCCTTGTTCATCCCCTTTCCCTTCGCTGCGCCATGCCGATTGTTCGGTATAAATGCCTGAAATGCCCAAACCTTTTTTGATTTGCGCCACGTGTTTTAGGCAGGTATTTTCAAAAGCAAGACCACACCAAGTTCGGTAAGCGGGACTTTGTGCTTGATTCATCCAAGCCCCTTCTCCAAAAGCTTTTGAGTTTTCAATGAATTTAAGATAGAAAATAGTATATTCATCACTCAATTTGAAAATGGCATCTTTGGTCACTTTACCAAATGGTAAATATTGTTGCACAAAGCCCGATTCTAATAATTCTTCCAGCATTTTTGTTGTTGAGCCGCCTGAATCAAAATCGCATATTTCGAGAAGTTGATTGCGTGTCAATCCAGAAGGCTTGTTTGCCAATGCTCGTATAACCGCCAAATGCCGCTCTGGTTGGTCAAACAAAGCGGGGTAAAGGTTGTCAAATTCTTCACGCAACAGCCCATCTTGGGCAAAAAACAAGCGGTCAATGGCTTGTTCAACGCTTTCACCACGCCTTAATTCCTTCAAATAATGCGGAATACCGCCTGCCATCATGTAAAGTTGTAGAATCTGATACCGTTTAAGTGGGATACGTTTGCTTTGCAAAAATTGCTCTGTTTCATTTAAATTGAAGGGGGCTAAACGAATACGCCGAGTAAGGCGGTTGTGTAGTCCACCTTTGTTTCTAACAATATTTTGAATCATCCAAGATGCCGCCGAGCCACAAATAACAACCACTAATTTGGGTTGTTTAGTCGCCCAACCATTCCAAAAATGGTCAAACGCATTGAGGAAACCTGACCGTGGGCTGTCTAACCAAGGAAATTCATCTAAAAAAACAACCCTTTTCTTTTTGGAAGAGGTGGCTGATTGTTCTAATAAATCACTCAATAAACTAAAAGCGTCTAACCAAGTGTGCAATTTTTTAGGTACTTTTTCAACCCCGAAGGCTTTGATGAGTACCGACTCAAAACGTGCCACCTGTTGAGCCGTATCGGTGTCTTTAACACCAGAAAACTCAAAAACAAGATGTTTTCGATAGGCATGGCGAATTAAAAACGTTTTACCTACTCTACGCCGTCCAAAAACCGCTACCAATTCGGCTTCTGGTGAAGAGAGCGTCTCTGAAAAAACTTGCATTTCTGAAGCTCGACCAATAAATTTTTGCATATTTACGATAGTTTAATTGAGCCAAAAGTAGGTAAAAAAAGATAGTTTTGGCTCGGTTGAAGGGTATTTTTTTTATTTTTTTTTAGCTGCCCCCTCAATATAAACCCCAAATTCGCCTTGCAAACCCATAGTTCGAAAGGCGGGTTTTAATAAAAATGCAGAAAATCCACCAATTCAAAAAGGCTTTCACATTAAATCAAACAAAATACACCTGTAACAACCGTTGCGCCACCCGATGTAAAGCATCTTGTACCCGCCTCGCCTGTTCGGGTGAAGGGCGTTTGACACCCGATACATATTGCCGTAATAAAGTCGCATTCATACCCGCCTCCTTAGCCACTGCCCCAACTTTAACCGCTTCAAAAGATTTGGGATGTAGTTTAAGTGTTTCATTAGAAGGGAGAGATAAAAATGCGCCTTTTGTGGGTAGCCATGTTGCAGGGGGTGTTTCAAACTCGAGCATCGGTTCAGCAATAACATGGGTTTCATCAAAAGACTTTATGTAAAACCATGATTCCAGTTCTGGCTTTGTGAAGATACTGTATAAATCAACCATGCCCTGTTTCAAAGCCAGCAAACGGGCGGGAGAAATAGCCACGACAAGATATTGCGGCATTTCACCCCCAATTTCTACTGCAAGGCAAATATGAGTACCACCAATAGGGTCATTTGCCACAAACAATTGTGGAGTATCGTGCCAGATAAGTATTTCTTGAACCGTTAAATGGACTTTCATTGGTCTAAAATTTTAATTTTTGATAAATCAAAGATGGTGCTGCGCCACCATGAATGATGATGTACATCATTACCCGTTTGTTGTACTAAGCCATCATTTTCGATTAAATCTACTTGAAAAACAGGCTTATTTCGCAAAGCTGGCACTAAGTTTTTTACTTTGTTTGCCGCTTCTAAATCATTAAAAACAGAAAGTGACCTTGCGACACATTCACTTACATGAAATACCTTATGCGGAAAACGTAGGCGATGTGACCAA
>JAYUQN010001082.1:0-2454 GCA_043756725.1 Saprospiraceae bacterium | reverse complement strand
CTCTATCCACATTATATGACCATTCATTACCACTTGCTGCAACATATACAATATCAGGGTTTTTAGGATGCACAACAATACGTCCGATGGTAGCCGTATTTTCTAAACCGATATGTTGGAATGTTTTACCCCCATCTGTCGTTTTATAGATGCCTGTTCCGGGCAAAGAAGCCCTTAAAATATTGGCTTCGCCCGTACCGACATAAACAATTTCGGAATTGGAAGGCGCAACGCCAATACTCCCAATGGCTTGCGTCGCTTGATTGTCAAAAAGCGGTTTCCAACGCGTGCCACCATCTTCTGTTTTCCACAAACCGCCCGTTGCAAAACCAGCATAAAAAACATTGGGATTGCCTTTAATGCCCGCAACGTCGGTACATCTACCACTGCGATTGTCGGGTCCTGTCAATCGCCAAGTAAGGTTTTTAAAAGGTGACTCAGCCGTCAAGGCTTGGTGATTTTTGAAGGCTTGTAAAAGTTTAGTCCCTTGTTGGGCATAGCTGAAAAGTGCTGACAAAATAAAGCAGACCAATAATATTTGTTTTTTCATAATGGAATTTTTAATGAAAGTAAAACGATTGGTCGCTAAATTCTGAAAAAATATTTAAACTATTTTATTTTTTATATATACCCTTAGTATCAACCCATTTTTTGTTCTTTTTCCTTATAAAACAAAGCCGTTTTAGCCACCCCTTTTTCATAAGGTGTTGGTGAAACGTTGCCAAAAGTGCGCTCATATTTTTCAGAATTGAAAACATAATCGTTGTTGTATTGATACATCATTTCATGTATTTCTTTTAAAATGGGGATAAAAATGTCCAATAGGCGCACCATGAAATTGCCCAAGCTCGTCAATTTGGGTTTCACACCCATCGTTTGAGCTATCATGTCCACCATTTTACGACCTGTTAAAGGGTTTTTAGCCGTTTTATCATGCTGCAAAATTACAAGTGAAAGAAGGGTGAAAACGATAACAATTGTTAATAAAGCCGCAACCAAATAAAAAATAAATCAATGTAAAACGGACAACTTGTGCTTAACAAGTTGTCCGTTTTACATTACCTATTGTGAGTTGAGCATTATTCAAACACTTGAGTCATGGGCAATTCAAAATTAGGTAAAACAAACGAATGCACCGTATCTGTCATTTTTAAAACCCTTTGAAGTAAAAGCTCTTCGTCTATGAGTTCATATTGTCTAATCGTTTTGGTTTCAATATTGACGAGCCAGTATTCTTGAACGCCGCCCATTTCATAGAGATATTTTTTATATTGCAATTCTGTTGAAGTATTACTGGGTGACTTGATTTCAATCACTAAATCGGGCGCACCTTCTACTATTTTTTGGATAATTGATAAGCGTTCTTGATGGATAAATAATAAATCGGGCTGCACAATATCATGGGGTGTAAAACGCACATCCATTGGGGCAGCGAGTAATCTGCCGAGTTTGTTTTGTACGATGAAAGAACCCAATGCAATACTGAGATTCATCGAAACAATTTGGTGGGGAGCAAGTGGTGATGCCATAAATACAATTTTTCCTTGGTGTAGTTCATAGTTGCCGTTATCGGGCGGGGTTAGCTTAACGTAATCCTCATAAGTTAGCAATTTTTTTTTCGCTACCCGCATTTTTTTACTTTCAATTAAAACTGTCATTTGATACATTTTTTTACAAAGTTAAGGTATTTCTTTGAAATTAAACATTTTCAATGCGGGAAATAAATTTCCCGACTCGTTATACTGAGGGGGTCAATTTCGCTTGATGGTTTGTATTTTGGCGCGCCAATCGTGACCGAATGCGGCTCAATGAAACAGGTGTAATGCCCAAATAGGAGGCAACATAATGCTGCGGAACCCGTTCTAAAATAACCCCACTTTCAGGCGTTGTCAAAAATTTTCGATAGCGTTCTTCGGGTGAGTTGAGTAAAAAAGTTTTCAACCGTTCCATCGCACAGAGATAGACGTTTTCAGCAATCAATCTGCCGAAAACCTCGTATTTAGGATAAAGCCGATAGAGCCGATGGAGGGTTTCTGCTGTGAAATACAGGACTTCACTGTCTTCTAAGGCTTCGATGGTAATATCGCTGGGTTGGTGTGTCAGAAAACTTTCATAATTGCAGGCGAATTGATTTTGGTTTTCAAAGTGAAAAAAAGTTGTTTTTTCTTCACCGTCTATGACGTGATATTGTCTGAAAGACCCCCTCAGTATAAAGCAGATTTCGGAGCATATTTGCCCTTCTTTTATGAGATTTTCGCGTTTTTCAATCTTTTTAGTGAAAATATGAGGTTCAAAAGCGTCCCATTCATCTTGGTCTATGGTAATAGTTTGACTCATAACAGTTCGAAGCATTGTTTTCATTTTACATAGTTTTTTTGTAACTACTTAGCCGTACCGCGGACTTCAGTCCGCGAATGTCTAATGAATGGTGATAATTTTATTTTACAATCGCCT
>JAYUQN010001081.1:0-6415 GCA_043756725.1 Saprospiraceae bacterium | reverse complement strand
TTGTTGACACGCTTCTCGTACCCGCTACAAGTGTAGCTGGAGTCATTGTAAGCGCCCAAGTACATAGACCTGCATTCGTAGCTCTTACCAAAGGATTGGCAGCAGTACTACCTGCAGCACCTGCAGCAAGACATGTAGGAACCGGAGCAGTAAGGTCAGCTCTATTAAGAACAACAGCATCAATATCAGATGCTAATACAACAGGGATAGCTGTTGTTGTTTCAACAGTTGTTACGACAGTAAAATTGCCATTACCTAAGGCAGAAACTACGCCACCTGCACCAAAGCCGCCTGTTGCAGGAGTAAAGCCTGCGAAAGCTGCTAAATTAAGAATATCAGAGGATACAGCAGTCGCAACTGTAGTAGTACCATTTAATACGGTAACTCTGACTCTGAAAGGCGTGGCAGCAGTAAATGCTCCGCCAACTGCAATACTACCCACAGGCACAGTCGCAGTAATCGTACCATCTGTCAAATTACAGACTGTAGGAATAACGGCAACTATAGTGGTTGCAACTGTTTGAGCGCTAACGCTGCTTATCAATGCAAAGAATGCAAAGATAAATAACGCTAAACTCGAACGAAAAGAAGTAGAAATCATCTTCTTCATGAGATGTAAAAATTTTGGATGAAAAAATTAAGGTTTAAAAGCGCGTAAGATTATATGTATAAGATGCTCTTTATTAATTAGGAATCATTTAATTAGGAATCAGGAATTGAAAACACCGTTTTCTTAAATAAGGCTACTAATTAATTATATATTATAAGTCGTAGAACTTTCAAAACAGGGTGATATTTTCCAAAAATACTGAGGGGGTGTTAGTTTTACAAATTTAGTAAATGTTCGCTCACAAAAAAGAGCAAACACATCCCTCAAGAAATATATCAAGCATTATATTGCAAAACACAGAAACAGGAAAATTGTAAGCAATTCATTCAATTGAGTATTATGCACAGGATTATTACAATACTTTTACAGATACTTGTAAGTAATACACAAAAGGCATTATTTCCAGAACGGTGCTGGAAAAGTAGATGTAGAAAACGAATGAAAGCCAAGAGAGAAAAGTCCTTAGAAAAGTGGTCGGTTGTGGGAAATGAGATAGCTAAAAACGGTTAATTATATGCTCATGGACTTATTGCTCGAATGGTTCAGTTTATAGGTTTGTTTTACGCAGTGTTGAAATTTATCATATTTGAATTAATCTGTTAAAAATAAATGTTAGTTAGACGCTTTATTTCGTCTGTGGTACAAATATAGAACAGCCTTTTCACCTACGCAACTATTATTTAAATATATAGTCAATTTTAATGAAAAATACCCAAATTAAGGTATTTATTAGTATTGTTAATTCATAAATGCCAATTTACGCAATACCTGAATGATGGTAAAAACTAAGCGGCAGCCCCCCGACCCCCCTCCGTAGGAGTCCCTATGGGAAGAGGGGGAGTACATTTGGAAGTGAATTATTTTTTGCGCTTTTTTCAAAATCATTTTTATGAAAAAGCTTGGAATAGTAGTTTTTTTTTGGGATGCACACTTCAGCTTATCACCCCCTACCCCTTTTAAGCTAAGGAATCCTCCATGTTGCCCCCCCGACCCCCCTCCGACCCCCAGAGGGAAGGGCTGTTAAGTTCAGATTTTAGCACTCGAAAAAGCCCGAGCGTCCCCCTACCCCAAAGGGGAGTACATTCGAAGTAAGTCAGAATTTGGTACTTTTTCAAAGTTATTTTGATAAAAGTTTGCAAAAATCTGGACTACTTCCGATGTACTCCCCTTTGGGGTAGGGGGATGCTTGGGCTTTTTCGAGTGCTAAAATCAGAACTTAACAGCCCCTTTGGGGTCGGGGGCTCAAAACAACAATCAACATATAAATTTTTAACGCTTTTAAACCTTTTTTTACCTATGAATCGAAATTTTACGCCCAGTTTAGGGACAATTTTTGCCGCATTGCGTGCCCCTTCTGTGGGGCTTCGGGCGCACACCCGCAACTTAGGCGGTCGCTTGTGCAGCCTCTTTATTTTCGTCTTGCTTGTGGGCAGTGTACAGGCACAGGTCGTGACAACGCTGGCGGGGAGTACAAGTGGCTATGCCGATGCCACAGGCACGGCGGCTAAGTTTAGTGCTCCCGAAGGTGTTGTCGCCGATGGTGCAGGCAACCTCTATGTGGCGGATTAGGTAAGCAAAACCAGAAAGACATAAGTAAAATACCGAGTGCAATTTGAGTTTTGCGGCGGTGGGTTTTAAATAAAAACTGTTTGGCAGTTTGGTATTTTTGAGTGAAAAGACGCATTTATAAGGACGTTATATTGAAACACGGAGGGGTTAAATCAATTCAATCAAATAATCACTAATGCCCTTCTTCTGCATCGTAAAACAAACCCCAATCAAATAAATTTGTTTTTTAGACAGGCTATAATGGGCAGCATAATTTTTTTCTTTCATTTGTTCAATAGCAGCCGCTGCTTTGCGATTTTTCTTGAATTCTAAGATATAAATATGGCTATCTGTTTCAACAACAGCATCAATACGCCCTTCTTGTGTACTTACTTCTACGGGCATCCGAATACCCAAAATGCTGAAAACCAAATAGAGAATGGCGTGATAAAAGTTTTCATTTACCGCCTTTTTAGTGATTTTTATTATTTTGCCTTCCTTATCTTTTGTCTCTACAGGTTCAGAAAAAAATTGAACGGGTAATATTTTAAACATACCTTTTAAAATAGTGATGACCTTTTCTATATCATGTTTTTTAAACGCTTTTTCAATATCATAAACGGTGGTGGTCATAAGGGCAGGATGTTGTTGTGCATATCCTCCGAGTAACATTTCTGTAAAAGAATTTTCGACCTCTTTATTCGGATAACCCACCACATACATATCGCCATCAATCCGTTTTTTAAAAGTTAAATAGCCTGTTTGAAGCATGATAGACAGATAATCCAATTTTTTCAAATCATGCCAGCTATAAATATTTTTATTTAGTTCTAAGCTTCTAAAATCATATTTTATATCGGCATTAATTAATTTTACCAAAAACGTGGGTGTACCTGATTCAAACCAGTAATTTTCAAATTCCTGTTTTTTCATCAAAAGCATCGTTGAATACGGATTATAGACAAAATCCTTCGCATTCCACGAGAAACCATTATACCAGTATCGTATTTTATCCATTATCGCATCAACACTCACGTTTTCTTTTTCTGCTAAATCTATAAGACCTTGTGGACAATATTGCCTTATTTCGGCTTCTGTAAAACCGCAAACGGTTGTGAATTTGGGGTCTAAAGTCAAATCATCGAACTGGCTTAAATCTGAAAAAATAGAGACTTTTGAAAACTTTGACACGCCTGTGATAAAAGTAAAGCGGAGAAATTGTCCACTATCTTTTAATATCCCAAAAAATGATTTTAATATATCTCTGTTAGTTTCTGCTTGTGTTGAATCGTCTTTTTCAATATAGTTAATTATCGGTTTATCGTATTCATCAATTAGAACAACCACTTGTTTTTTAAATTTTTCCGATAATTTTTGGATTAATTCTACAAATGACAAAGCAGGGGACATTTCTTTTAAAACTATATCATAAGATTCTCCAACGCCATGCACTGCTTTAACCAGTGCCAGTTCCAAAGGTATTTCAGTAAAGCCAATTTTATCCAAAGACAACCGAATGACAGGAAAACTATCCCACTTTATTTTATCATAAATATACAAGCCTTTAAATAATCCTTGATTACCTCGAAAAACTTGTTCAATAGCACTTATAAAAAGAGATTTGCCAAAGCGGCGTGGGCGGCTTAGGAAATAGGTAGCATTATTCTCTTTTTCTAATAAAGGCACTATAAATTGGGTTTTATCCACATAAATAGCGTTATTTTCTATCAAATTTGGAAAATAATGCGAACTGATTGGGTAGTTTCTATTTATCATCTTCTCTATTTTATTCTTTTTCAAGGCAAATATACAGCGTTTTGGGCAATTTTTAAGGCATTTTACTGAGGGGTAATAAATCTGAAAATAGGTGATTCTCTCCTTTCATATTCTTATTTTTAACAATCGAATTCCTACCTTATCTCTTGTAAATCCTGCCAATTGCTTACTTTAGCAAACAACATGCTTGTTTTTACTAAATTTTTTCCCCTATATTTGTAATAATATATCTTTTTGAACATACTTTCCCACTTTACTACCGATTAAATCCTTTTATTATCATGCACTTTTGCACGCCTTTGTCGGCTGCAAGGTTTTCATTTTTTTAAATACACAACAATTTCACTACAAAATTCCATGAAAAGAACGACTACACATTTCCTATTTCTTCTATTGACAGCATCTATTTGGGCGCAACCTTTGGCGCAAAAAAAAGATATTGAATCCAATGGAACGCTGTCTATTGCGCTGTCTCTCAATGTTAAGACCTTTAATTTGAGAGAAGCTATTCTTGATTATCTTAAAGTGTCAAGGGCTGGCACTACCCCTCACTTGGTTTCAGCAAGTACCCCAGTCAATTTGGTGGCTGGTTGTGGCAAGGTACTGGTGATTGGCGCAAATAATCCAAATTGGAATATGAGAGGTTCAATCAAAACTTATAGCAACAGGTGCTTTCAGTAACGTAGATGTTTTTAATGCTGGAACAGGCACCCCTACTTTGGCGCAGCTTCAGGCATATACTTCGGTGTTGGTTTACTCTGATGGGGCCTTTCAAAACACTACTTTATTGGGCGACAATTTAGCAGCGTACATTGATGGTGGCGGTGGCGTGGTCACGGCAGCTTTTGCAACGGGGGATTTTTTAGGACCTAATTACTTAATAGGTGGTGCTTTTGCCACATCAACCTACCAAGTGGTGGTTCCTGCGGGGCACTTATTAGGCACTCCTCAGACATTAGGAACAGTACACTTGCCAGCCCATCCACTCATGGCAAGTGTGACAAACTTTGACAATGGCTCGTCAAGCTTTCACAGCACTGCAACAACATTGACCCCAGGCGGATACCGTGTTGCCGACTTGAGCGATGGCAGTTTCTTAATTGCTGCAAAAGACAATGTCGGTCTCGCCAATGTCAAGCGGGTAGATATTGGATTTTATCCACCCTCTTCAGATTCAAGAGGTGATTTTTGGGTAGCAAGCACTGATGGTGCAACCATTCTTAAAAATGCTTTGTTGTATGTAAGTCAATCAGCTACATCAACACCGACAGTTAGCGCAATTGCACCCATTTGCAATGGAGCATCAGCTAAATTAACAGCTACTTGCACTGGTAGCACAGTGAAATGGTATGATGCAACAGGAACAAACTTATTGGCAACGGGTTCACCATTTATTACGCCAAATTTAGCGACAAATACGACTTACAAAGTACGTTGTGAAAGTGCTGGTTGTAATAGTGCTTTTGTGCCAGTAAATGTTACAATCAATCCCTTACCCACAGCCAGTATAAGCGGCACAACCACCGTTAGTCAAAATAGTACAGCTCCTAAAATCACGTTTACAGGGGCAAATGGCACGGCGCCTTATACTTTTACCTATAAAATTGGTAGTGGTGCGAATCAAACAGTGACAACCACAACAGGCAATTCCGTTACGGTAGATGCCCCAACAGGCATAGCAGGTAGTTTTGTTTATACTTTAATCGGTGTGCAAGATGCTTCAACGTGTAGTCAATTGCAAACGGGTGCGGCTACGATAACGGTCACAGCCACCCGTATCTCTTACGTGGTCTGCCCCGATGCCAAAATCCTCAATTTTGAAGATTTGGTAACTGGCATAGTACCTACTACAACCGCCACAACCAATAATGGTATCGCAACAAGTATTACCTCTACGGATAAAATATTTGAGCTGCCTTGTGGTTCAACCACGCGCCCCGAAGGTTTTCCGTTTGATGCCTTTTTCAATCCCATGTCGGCAACAGGCGTAGGCAGTATAGTCGTTCGCACATTTACTGCCAATTTTGGCAGTGGTATTTCCTCAACGTGCAGTCAAGTTTTTTACATCAAACTGCCTGACTCCAATACAGCACAAGCACCTGTGGCAACGACAGCCCTCTGCCAAAATGGTGTGCCGAATACCAATCCCAATAGCACAGGCTACCCCCGTTTCAGCAACGGCAATGTGATATCGGAATTCACACAAGGCTTGATGGCAACTTTTACCGATGCCCCGATATTAGGCGGCATCCTTGTTCGCACTTGGACGGTGAAAAACAAATGCGGTGCGAGTAAAACTTTTATCCAAAACATTACAATTCCCACTTGTGTCGCCCCACAAATCGCCATTTCGGGCAATATCAAGCGTGAAACGGGTGAAATTGTGGCGGCTACGGTGAAAATTTTCAACACACGGGATTCTATCAACAAAGCAGAAGGCAGTTTTTACAACTTCCCAAGTCTGCCTATGGGTGAGTCATA
>JAYUQN010001080.1:0-6416 GCA_043756725.1 Saprospiraceae bacterium | reverse complement strand
CGGGTGCAGCACCTTCTACCAGTGTTATGGGTGATATTCCGTATATGAGGGCAGGTGAAATGTTCTTGATTGAAGCGGAAGCCAAAGCCCGTCAGGGCAAAGATGCGGATGCTGCAAAAACCCTCTTCGATTTGATAGGCAAACGTGACCCAAGTTATAAGCAATCAACCGCTACAGGAACCGCTTTGATGGATGAAATTCTTTTCCAACGCCGCATCGAGTTATGGGGTGAAGGTCATCGTTTCACCGATTTGAAACGCATGAATCAACCACTCAATAGAAATGGTATTGGGCATTTGGCAGCCGTTGCGGTTCTTTTCGATGTTCCTGCGGGAGACAATCGTTGGGAATTTTTGATTCCGAGAAGAGAAATTGAAGCCAATAAAGCGATTATTCAGAATCCATTTTAATACGCTTTTGTAAAACTGGATTTGTCCGATAATTATTCGATTAAAAAAGCACTCCCTACTGAGGGGGTGCTTTTTTTACTACATAAAACTGTCTTTCAGCTAAAATTACAATTTTCACATATTCATTTATTATTTTTGAGGCTGAAATATTAAAAGCAGCGATAAAGGTTAATAAATCGTTTTCAAATATGTATTAACTTGCAATTTTACCTCATTACACTCACCTTAAATTCCTGAATAGCAAATTGTGTAAAAGTTTATGTTTATGTAATTGAAAACACCTGCTCAGTATTGAGCATATTTTTCACCCGCAGTATTTTCGAAGTCATTAAAATATTATTTAATTTCTAATTAAACCAGTCAATTCAGTATGAAAAAACTTCTTCTTTTATGGTGTATAGTCTTATTGCCGCTATACGCTGCCTTTGCACAAAAAGCGATTTCTGGAACCCTTACTGATGAAAAAGGAGAACCTTTAGTAGGTGCTTCTGTTACCGCAAAAGGTACGACAGTAGGTGGAGTAACAGATGAAAACGGCAACTTTACGTTTGTCGCACCCGAAAAAGCGACCACGCTTGTGGCTTCTTTTGTCGGTTATAAATCCCTTGAAATACCCATTGGTTCTGAAACAGTGTTCAAAATCAGTTTAACTGGTGATGCCGTTTTGGATGAAGTTGTTGTGATCGGTTATGGCACAACCACAAAAACAAGGACAATTGGAGCCGTTTCCACCATCAATTCCAAAGCACTTGACCAAATTCCAATAGGTTCTATGGACAATATGTTGCAAGGGCAGTCCACAGGTGTACAAGTGACGGGTATCAATGGTCGTCCTGGGCAACAAGCCTTTATTCGAGTTCGGGGTGTTGGTTCTATCACAGCGGGTCGTAACCCGCTTTATGTCGTGGATGGAGTACCATTAAGCAACGAATTTTACGGCTTAATCAATGCCAATGATGTTGATAAAATTTCAGTATTGAAAGATGCCGCTTCTGCCTCTATTTATGGCTCAAGAGCTTCTAATGGCGTTATCTTAGTAACCACAAAAAAAGGAAAGATGGATGGTGAACCCCGTTTGACCTTCCGCTATCAATATGGCGTTAAAAAGAAAACAGAAGACAATTATAAGCTGATGAATCAGCAAGAAAAACTGCAATATGAGTTTGATTTGGGCTATACAAACCGCCCCATTACAGACTCTCTGACAAAATATTTTCCGGGTAAAAAATTAAGCGAAATTACACCAGAGCAAAGAACAGGTATCTGGAATTCCCTTTCTCAAACAGATTGGTTTGAAAACCTTTTACAACCCGCCAAGCTCAACTCTTATGAAGTAAACCTTAGCGGTGGCAGCAAAGGATTCCGTTATTTTTTCTCTTTGCAAAATTATGACGAACAGGGAATTGCCAATCGTTCTTCATTTAATAGAAAAGGTGGACGCATAAATGTGGAATATGAGCCAACGCCGTGGTTCAAAATAGGCAATTTCACGGCTGTTTCTGGTGCTACTAACAAGCAATTGCGGGATAGAAACAACGTGCAAAGCCCTTTCCGTGCTATGTACGTCTATAATACCTATGAGCCTGAAAAATTAGCTAATGGGAATTGGAATTTGACACACCAAGGTTTTAGTATATCGGAAGCCATACTCAATAACGTGGAAGATGATTTTACATTAGGAGCTGTCAATAATCTTTATGGTGAATTTACCCCTTTTGAAAACTTGCGCCTCCGCTCCTCTTTTGGCGTTAATTTAAGGGATTTTACAAGAGAATATTATCTCAAACCAGCATCTATCCTCGACCAATTTGTAGGAGACCCCGCCGCACCCGGCTCAAAAACGGATAATGGGGTACGCCAATTCAATTATGTCTGGAGTAATACCGCAACTTGGTTGTATGACCTCAATAAAGACAATCATATTGAATTATTGGGTGGAACAGAATTTACATCTGACCAAACCAAATCTTACAGCCTTGCAACCAAAGGCTTTCCAACGGATAAGGTGAACACACAAAACAATGGTGCAACGCCTACCGCTGCCACGACTGCAAAAGCGGATTGGACTATTTTCTCTTTGTTTGGAAGGGCTACTTATAACTTCGCTGACCGCTATGTGGTTGAAGGTTCTATTCGCCGTGATGGGTCTTCAAGATTTGGTTTCAATCAACGTTTTGGTACATTTTGGAGCGTTGGAGCGGGCTGGAATTTGGCGAATGAAGGTTTCATGAAAAATAATTTGAAATTTATGGACATGTTCAAATTGAGAGGCTCGGTGGGAACTTCTGGCAATTTTGAAATCGGTAACTATCCTTCATTGGGTTTGTACGCCTTAAATGTTAGTTACAACAATTTACCCGCAGAAGCACCTTTGCAACTCGAAAATGCGGAACTGACTTGGGAGAAAAACTTCAATTATGGTGTAGGTGTTGATTTTGAAATGTTTGAGTCTCGTTTAAGAGGTACGCTTGAGTACTATAATAGAAAAACATTTGACCTCATTTTCAATCAACCTATTTCACAGACAACAGGATTTGCAACGACTTTAAAAAATATTGGCGATATGGTCAACAAAGGCGTTGAAGCCAGTCTTAAATACGATATTGTTCGCAATAGAGCACAAGATTATAGATGGACAATTTCTGCTTCTATTACCCAAAATAAAAATACAGTCACAAAACTCTTCGGAGGCAAGGAAGTGGATGTCCCAGGCGGTATTTCAAAACTCAAAGAAGGACAACCCCTTGATGTCTTTTTCTTGAGCCGTTGGGCAGGAGTCAATCCAGACAACGGTAGCCACCAATGGCTTGATAAAGATGGTAAAACTGTTTCCGCATTCTCACCCGGTAATGCGGTTGTTTTAGAAGGAAAAACACCAGACCCAACTTGGTATGGCAACGTAGGCACAAGTTTAGAATTTAAAGGCGTTGAATTGTCCGCTAATTTCTACTATTCAGGTGGTAATTATATTCAAAACTATATGTGGTCAACGCTTAACTCTGACGGTGCTGGTGTTACAGGCGCACAAGCTGCGGCTTCCCTCAACTATTGGAAAAAACAAGGCGATGTGACAGATATACCAAAGCCCGTTTTAAATGGTGGACAAGCAAACTGGACCAACTCAACCCGTTTTTTACAAAAAGGCGATTTTGTGCGTTTACGCAATGTTACTTTATCGTATGATCTTTCTAAAAATGTTTTAGGTAAAAGTAAAATAAAAGGTGTTAGAATCTATGCTCAAGGACAAAACTTGTGGACATGGACTAAAGAATACAAAGGCGACCCAGAAGTGGGTTGGGGCAGCGGAGAAAGTGGCGTTTCTGGCACACGAGGTGGCTTATTCGCTTCATTCAGCTATCCTCAAACGTTTGGCTTTACAGGTGGCGTTGATTTAACTTTCTAACCCCCCCTCAGTATTTTAACATAAAAATAATAATTTTTAATTGCTAATTAATACATTATGAAAAAATATATCAAATCTATATGTCTTATATCAATGCTTTTATGGGCAGGGAGTTGTGAAGAAGAGTTAGAAAAATACCCCTATAATGCTCTTGAAACAAGCCAAGCCTTTGAAACATTGACGGATTTTACCAATGCCGCCAGAGGAACGTATCAAAGCATGGTCGCTTCGACTAGTTATTTTGGAGGCGATTGGATTTTAATTCCAGATGTTTTAGCGGATAATGTGCTGTCTTGTTCAGCAGGACGTTTAACCGCTTTGACATTTCACAACTGGCTTTACAGTGCCAACGCCACCACAGGTATTTTTTTTGAAGGCTATCGCACCATTCGCCGTTCGAATGCGATTATTGAAAATCTCGACAAATTGCCCGATGGTGCAGCTAAAAGTAATTTAAAAGGCGAAGCTCTAGCAATAAGGGCGATGGTTCACCTTGATATGGTGCGGTATTTTGGAAAGGCTTATACCCAAGCAGCAGATGTCGATTTGGGTGTGCCTTATGTTATTTCATCTGACCCCAATGCCTTACCTACTCGTGAAACAGTTAAATCTAACCACGATAAAATTGTAGCTGATTTGGTTGAAGCCGAAAAGCTCATAGCCGTCAACAATGGTGCAGGCAGGGTTAATAAGGCAACTGTTCAAGGGCTTTTAGCAAGAACTTATCTATACAGAGGTGATTGGCAAAAATGCGTTGATGCTGCAACCACGTCACTGACAGCCAACGCCAATGTTGGAGCAATTGCTAATTTCCCTAGAATCTGGAAAGATGAAACAACAGAAGGGGTGCTTTTCAAGCTGTTAATTCAAGAAAAAGACAATATTTCAGTAGGTGTTAATTACAGTCAAACCGCCGCTGCCTCTGGTACCCGTTCCGAATATGTGGTGGATTATGATTTATACACGAAGTACAAAGCTACTGATGTCAGAAAAGCAGCTTATTTTGTCACCAGTAAATTTAGTGGTGTTGATTATAACCATATTTCTAAAAATTTTGGTCGTGCAACTGGACGTGCCAATGTTGTGGATATTAAAGTTTTGCGTGTAGCTGAAGTGTTGTTGAGTAGAGCAGAAGCCAATGCTCGGTTAGATAAAAATACCGAAGCATTGAAAGACCTCAATGATTTTAGAAAACAACGCTACACTGGGTTTGTTGATGGTGTTGAAACGGGTGCAGCCCTTTTAGAAGCTATTTTGCTCGAAAGACGACTGGAATTGGCATTTGAAGGACACCGATTTTTTGACATCAAACGACTGGGTTTAGGCATAACACGCTCCAATTCAGGTGACCGGTTTGATGGTACAGGCAGCAACAACGCAGTCAAATCGCTTCCAGCTGGTAGTCCTAAATTTCAATTACCTTTACCACAACAAGAAATTTTGACAAATACCAATATTGCTCAAAATCCGGGGTATTAAAGGGTTACAGGGTTACAAAGTGCCAATTCAGAATTATATTAGGCTCTTTGACAATTTTAGCGGAAGGTTGTTTTTTGTCATTCCGACGAAGGAGGAATCTGAATGTAAATAGCTGATAATCAAATTTTTATATTCAGGTTTTTTCGTGCCTCAAAATGACAAAACTGGATTACCGCTAAAATTGTCAAAGAGCCTTATATTATAAAATATCTTCTGGTGAAGTTTAGGATTGATTTGTAATTATTTTAATTTTTAAACTCTAAAAAGCACTCCCTACTGAGGGGGTGCTTTTTTTATTTTTCAATTAACATTTTTGCTGTCAAATGCCCAGATTTACAGTAATTTTATAAAACTGCACTCTCTAAAAGTGTAATCACCCCCCCCTCAGTATCAAACGCTGCTTCAACACCCACAGGCAAGGTATATTGATGTTTTATATGCCCAAACGACAAACCATACGCCACAGGAATGCCCAAATTACCTAAACGGTCTTTCAAACATTCTATTAACGACTGCGATGGTTCATCTTTTTTAGGATTGCAGCCTTCAAAAACGCCCAAAGCGATACCTGCACACAATCGCAAATCAACAGACTGCATCATTTGGGTCAGCATCCTATCTACACGGTAAGGTCGTTCTTCAATATCTTCCATGAAAAGGATTTTGCCCTTTAAATCTTTACCTTTCAAACCAAAAGGCGTTCCTGCCATAGCTGAAAGCAGTGACAAATTGCCGCCAATCAATTTGCCTTGACAACGACCCGCCGTAATCACTTCCATTTTAAACAAATTAGAGGGATTTGCCAGATTTTCAAGCGCACTTTCCAATTTATACTGAGGGGTCGGATTCATCAAAACATTCAGAGCATTCGATTTTGTAAAATCCGTATAATCCGATGTGCCAACGGGACCATGAAATGTAATCAAGCCCGTTTTTTGAAAAATGGCTGTGTGATAGGCTGTAATATCGGAGTAGCCAATAAAAATTTTAGGGTTCTTTTTAATAATTTTAAAATCTATCAATGGTAAAACCCGAGTACCGCCATAGCCACCTCGAAAACACCATACCGCATCCACCGTTTTATCTGAAAAAGCCCAATGCACATCCTCGGCTCGTTGCGCATC
>JAYUQN010001079.1:0-2459 GCA_043756725.1 Saprospiraceae bacterium | reverse complement strand
CGTCAATACGGGTTCGGCTAAAGCCGAAGCTACATATAAAAACAGCAAAATACTGAGGGGGGTACTAACTATCACTCTTTACCCCAATTCAGTATTTTACTATAAATAATCTTATTAAAAGGTGATAAATCACTATAAAACTTATGGATAATCCTCTAAAACAAAGCACAATCTCCCTATAAACCCTCAATAGGTGATGTTTCACCCTCAAACAGTGATACCCAGCCCTCAATGAGTGATACTTGGTGTAAATGTAAAATATCTCTTTGAAACAACCAAATAAATCTTTCCCTCAATAAGTGATATTTAACCCTCAATAAGTGATAATATGCCCTCAATTGGTGATATTTTAACCCTCAATAAGTGATGGAAAACCCTCAATAAGTGATACATTGCCCTCAATAAGTGATAATTAGGGTCATAAAACATTGATAATCAATAAAATAGGGAGGGTGAAAATATTAAAATAGGAAAATTATATAAAAAAGAAAAACAACAACACGGCTTTTGCTGTCGATGCTGTTGTTTTTTTTATTAAAAAAAAGAAGAAATAGCTTTTTTTCGAGTGTTTCACTGTTTTTTACATTTCTGAACTATCACTCATATTTTTGAACTGAAAACTCTGTTCGCCTGTTGCGCGCCCGACCTGCTTCTGTATCATTGGATTCAATTGATTGCGTTTCACCAAAACCCCGACTACTCAACCGCTTGGCGGCAATACCTTTGGTTATCAAATAATTTTTAATAGCCGCTGCTCTTTTTTCAGAAAGCGATAAATTACTGTTTGCCGAACCCACATTATCGGTATGCCCATAAATAGCCACTTCAAGGGTTGGATTGGTA
Organism: Saprospiraceae bacterium; assembly: GCA_043756725.1. Classification (GTDB taxonomy): domain Bacteria; phylum Bacteroidota; class Bacteroidia; order Chitinophagales; family Saprospiraceae; genus JAAFJT01. The sequence goes on along the minus strand of JAYUQN010001079.1, from coordinate 1,616 downwards.
TTGAGCAACTGTACGAGATTGTCCAATTCATTATAGGATTCGGGCAAAGGCTCTGTTTGGGCAGTTGCAAAATTGACATTGTTGAGCGTGAAATTCCGATGAGCACTGGGCATACTTTCCACGCCTGCAAACGGCATTAATTCAATATCCAATAAATAAGGTTTGTCAAGAGACAAAGCGGCATTGGTCAAATCAAACTCCTTTGAATAGTAATTATAGCCTTGTTTTAAAACGGTCAAAGCATATTTTTTACCGACATTCAAAGTTACTAAAAACACGCCTGAGTTGTCCGTTTCACCCGTTTGAATGCTCTCCCGAGTGTTCGCATCAATAAATTTGAGCGTACTACTGAGGGGGGTCTTAGTCTTGGCGTCTCGAACCGTGGCTTTCACATAAGTCACCAATTTTGGGCGCGCTTTTTCCTGCAATTGAAAATAGTAAATATCTTCTTTCGGATAATAGGCATTATTATCTCGTGTTCTTGAAAAAAAAGCGTATTTTCCATCAAGACTGACAGAGAGCGACACTTCATTTTTATCTGTATTAAGAGGCGCACCCGGGTTTTCAGGTTGAGACCAAGTGCCATCTTGATTTTTACGGGTAATGAGAATATCGAAACCGCCTAACCCACTTTGCCCCGAGGAAGCAAAATAAAGAGTTTGCCCATCGGGATGAATAAAAGGCGCTTGATCATCGGCACTGGTATTAATCGGCTTGCCCATATTTTTAGCTTCTCCCCATTTGCCATTTTGAAAAGTGCTGTACCAAATATCACGCCCCCCAAAACCGCCTGAGCGTGTTGAGGAAAAATAGAGCGTCCGTTTATCCGCAGAAATGGAGGGAAGAGCCTCCCACGCCGTCGTGTTTAATTCTTCGACATTTCGAGCTGTTTCCCATTTCCCATTTTTATAGGAAGTGACATAAATATCACACTCGCCTTTGCCATCAGCCCGCCCGCAACCACTGAAATACATGACTTGACCATCTGTTGAAACGCATTGCGCACCTTCACTTTGCTTGGTGTTGAGGTCTGTAATCGCTTCCGCTTTTTGCCATTCGCCATTGACTTTTTTAGAGAAATAAAAATCTTCATTGCCGCCTATTGCATTGCCTATGGCACGGGTGAAAATCAACATTTCACCATCAGCTGTGAGTGCTGGAAAATATTGGCTACTGCTCGGGTCATTGATATTAAGCCCGATACTTTTGGGTTCGGTCATGGTAACATTTTCAGCTACTTTGCCAGACGATACAATTTTTGACGGTACACTTGGGATAGCGCTGCGGGCTTTGGCAGCCAAATCTTTAGCTTTTTCAACCATTTTAGAATCAGCACCCGTAAAATTTGCATAGGTCTCGAAGTGTAGAGCCGCTTCTTCATATTTTTTCAATTGTTGCTCCACAAGTGCCAGACCATACAACACACGGCTGTCATAATTAGCATCCAAAGCCAGTGCTTTTTCAAAGGCTTCCTCTGCTTTATCCAATTGATTGAGTTGCCGCAAGATGGAAGCTCGTTGGATGTGGGCATCAATAAAAGTAGGAGAAGCATCAACAGTTTGCGTAAAATCTGCAAGTGCCCCGTTTTTATCACCCGTTTGTAGCTTTTGCATAGC
>JAYUQN010001078.1:0-6435 GCA_043756725.1 Saprospiraceae bacterium | reverse complement strand
CTTTCGCAATGATTTTATCTTTGAAAAAATAGGGAACAGCAAAAGCCGCAGCAACTAATAAGACAAGCAAAGTGCCTGTGACTTGCAATAATCTTTTGAGAACAATCGGTAATTTCATAATAGTTAAAGTTAATTATACAATGGTGATTTTTTAAGCTGATATTTTGAATCGTTTCATACTGTCAACTTACGAGTTTTTCATAGTAAAAGATTTCCCAAGTTTACAATATTTATATCAACACACTATGGATGCCGTTTTTTACGAAACTCCATATAAAACGTTGAATTTTTATAAAACTTATTTCAACACTTATAAAAAAGTAATAAGAACGGTGCTGAAATGTTAATAATACTAAAATTATGTACCAATCATTTTGTTATATTAAATAAAACATTAATTTTGTAAGTATAACGAACTAAAAACCTTATGAGACTTTATTGTTTCATATTTAAAATTTAATAGACATGAAATTTTTTCTAACACTTGCACTTTGTGCATTAACACTTCCTATTTGGGGTCAAACTACTATTTTTCAGCAAAATTTTAATAGTTCTACAACCCTCAGTGATTATTTTAGTTCTACACCAAGTTCTTCTCAATTTAATATGTTAAGAAGTTCTGGCTCTGGTACAACTGTAACTATCACTAATAATAAACTCCAAATATCAAAAATAAGCACCAACTCTGGCGGCTTTGCAAGAGCAACTGATTTTAGTCCTACTCCAACAATTGTAGCTATCTCATTCAAATTAGCTGTACCGAGTGCTTCAATGGCTGATGCTAATGTAGCATATCTCTATATTGGTAATAACTTTTTAAATGATTTAGGGTTCGAGGCTAATGCTGATACTTATGCCCGTCTTTCATTTAATACAACAAATACAAATGGCGAATTTATAATTAGAGATATTACAAATACTACTAATAGTTTAACCTTTACAGGTGAAAAACATTTAAAATGGGTTCTAAATAACAGTGGAAGTGCTATTAATTATATATCCCCTAATAATACCACAGAAAGTTTGGCTAATGACAAAGCCGACTTATGGGTTGAAGGCACACTGATTTTTAATGATGTTAATGTTCAAACAAGTTCAGCTAATTTGACAGATATAAAATTCCTTGTTTGGGCAAGTCCAGCTACTTTCACAATGGATGATTTAGTTATTCAAGAAGGCTCTATAAATCTTCCAGTCGAACTCACCCAATTCACCTCAAAACCCACCAACACCAGTATCACCTTATACTGGAAAACTGCCTCTGAAACCCAAAACGACCATTTTGATATAGAGCATTCCACAACAGGTTCGGATTTCAAAAAAATTGGTTTTGTGAAAGGCAATGGCACAACACCCACAGGTGCAAGCTACAAATACACACATGAGACCCCCTCAGTAGGGAACAATTTTTACCGCTTGAAACAAGTGGATGTGGATGAAAAATATGAATACAGCAAAATCATTGAAATCCCTTTTGGAAATAAAACCTTTTCAATCAGCCCGAGTCTCACGGATGATTTCATACAATTAACCACGTCTGACGAGGAGGGGAAAACGTATATTTTATTCAATTTTCAAGGACAAATCTTAGGAAAAGGGTATTTTCAAGGCACAAAACGCCTTGATGTTAGTAGCTTACCAAATGGTATATATTTCATAAAAACACCTCAAACGCCCCCTTTAAAGTTTGTAAAAAATTAAGTTTTTAGTTTCAAAAAGGATAATATTTGACTATAAACTCATATATTCGCTCATTGTATTGCGGTAATCATACTGCAATGAAATATTTATTTGTATGCCGTATGAAAATAAGGCGCTGAGATGAGCGAAATAAAAAATGAGCGACTATCAAACCTATGTGGATTCACTGATTTTGGACGCCTTGAAACAGGACGATGACAAACCTTTGAATCATCTTTTTGAATTTTACTACAACCGTCTCTATCGAGCAGGTTTGCGTTGGTGTGCCGATAGCCACTTGACGGAAGAGTGTATTCAAGACGTTTTTTTGGATTTATGGATTTATAGACAATCCCTCGGCACCATTCTATCGCTTGAAAATTATCTGAAAATATCCCTCCGCCGCCGTATTTTCAAAAAACTAAAAAAAATAGACCCCCTCTCCTCCGAAAGGAGTCCTTTGGACACAGGAGTCCTTGCGGACAGTATAAACAGTGATTTTGACCCTAAAACAACCCCTTCAGTCTTAACAACCGAATCGTATGAAACGATTTTGATACAACAGCAAACAGATGCGCTCACCAAACAACGCCTTTTAACGGCTATGGATAAGCTCACCCCAAAGCAAAAGGAAATTGTGCATCTCAAATATTTTGAAGAACTGTCCTATAAAGATATTGCTGAACGCACAGGCGTTGAGATGGGGACGCTTTATAAACTGTTGCATGATGCGGTAAAAAAATTGAAAATTATTTTAGACAATAAGTAAGATTCCCACCCCGCCTTTCCTCTATCTAAGAAAAGGCATTATTCATGATACTTCAAGACTTTAAAACCATCGAACACCTTGTCACCGACGAGTCATTCCTAAATTTCTATTTTCAACACAATGAAACGGATGGCTTAGATTGGGAAGATTGGCAAGCTGAAAATCCAGAAAGACACGCCCTTGTTAAGGAGGCTTTTCTATTTATTGATTGTTTATCGCTCAAATTTGATGAAACGCAAGTTAAAGAAAAATTGAGAGATTTTCAATTGCGTTTTAAGGAGAAGGATATTGTTGAGCCGCTGAAGCAGGCTCGGCGAATAAATTCGCCGCTACAGAGGGTGTTGAAAATGGCAGCAGCTGTGGCTGTTTTGATTGTGGCTGTTTTGTTTATTTTTAATAAAAATATCAAAAATATTGCTAAAAATGCCTTTTATACTGAGGGGGGTATTTCACTGACTTCGCAATATGTTGAAAACAAATCTATTGCAAAAGTGTCCGTTTATGAACTCAGCGATGGCTCAATTGTCCGTTTAAACACGGGCAGTTCTATTCGGTTGGCTGCTGATTATGGTAAAAACAGTCGGGATTTGTATTTGGAAGGCGAAGCTTATTTTGAAGTTGCCAAAGATGCGTCAAAGCCTTTTCGGGTTTATGCCAGCCATTCTGTTACAACAGCTCTTGGTACGGCTTTCACAGTGAGGGCTATAAAAGGTGAAACAGCGGTGAAAATAATTTTGTTGGAAGGTAAAGTGCGGGTTGAAAACACCCAAAAAAGCACCCCCTCAGTAGAATTGACTTCAAAACAGCAAATTTTGATGGAAACGGGCAAAATTTCACCCGTTGAAAACATTGCTAATATAGATGCTCTCACCCGTTGGAAAGACGGTTATGTCATGACTTTCAGAGAAACCGCTTTTACAGATGTCATAAGAACATTGTCCGCTAATTATAAAACACCCATCACAGGTTTTGAACACACGCAACTGGCTAATGCCAAAATTACGGCTGAATTTGATAAAACAACACCGCTTTTATCCGTCATGGAGGCATTGGCTTTTGCAAATGGGTTTACTTTTATTGAAAAAAATGATACGCTTTTTTTAAATAATTAAACAACAACATTTTCGTATGAAAACAACTTTAATTAAGTCTTACAAAAAATTCTCTACTACGTTTTGGCTTGTACTCTTGCTTATTTCAACGGTTTCAGCACAAGATATTGCGGCTAACGCAACAACATTGAAACGCTTTTCACAACAACCCGCTACACAGAACGTCACTGTTTTTATGGGTTTTAAAAGTAAAAATATAAACGATGTTTTTACCCAAATTGAACGAGCCACCGCTTTTCGCTTCGTTTTCAATGCAGATATTGTTAAAAATGCACCAATTGTCTCTTTGACAGAACAAAATTATGAATTGTCAGATTTGTTGAATCGCATTGGAGAACAAACGTCTCTACAATTTAAACGCATCGGAAATATGATTTCGGTGGCAAAAGCGACGCCCCAAAAGGGGGATAATTTTCGTGAAGAAAAAACAACTTTTGAAGAAGCCGCGCCGCCAGTGACGGGTAAAGTGAAAGATGCTAAAACCGACGAACCTATCGTTGGCGCAAATGTCCTCATTAAAGGCACTCAAAAAGGAACTGTAACGGATGCCGATGGCAATTTCACCTTAGAAGCCAACGAGGGCGATATTTTAGTGGTCTCTTATGTCGGGTATGTTGTGAAAGAAATAAAAGTGAGTAGCACCACAAGCCTTGTCATAGGTCTTGATGAACAAGCCGCTCTTTTAAATGAGGTAGCGGTTGTCGGTTCTCGGGGTAAACCTCGTACGGATGTCAATCGCCCTGTGCCTGTGGATGTTATCAACGCCAAAGAATTGCAATCAACGGGTCAAACGGAATTGGGTCAAATGGCGCAATTTACATCGCCTTCTTTCAACTCTGCCAAATATGGTATCAACGGTGTTGCCAATTATGCCGACCCTGCTACCTTGCGCGGTATGTCGCCTGACCAAGTTTTGTTATTGGTGAATGGAAAACGCCGACACCAATTTTCAGCCTTGAATCTGAATGTGACGCTCGGAAAAGGAACTGTGACGACAGATATGAACTCCATCCCAAGTTTGGCTATTGAACGCCTTGAAATTTTACGAGATGGAGCAGCTGCTCAATACGGTTCAGATGCCATTGCAGGTATTGTCAATTTGGGTTTGAACAAATCGGTTGGCAAAGGCACTTTTAGAACCCAATATGGTCAAACCAAAACGGGCGATGGCGCAGGTTATATGGGTGCTATCAATTATGGTTTCAAACTCGGCAAAGAAGGCAGTTATCTGAATGCCACTATCAATTATAACCATGCGGATGGTACGCAACGCTCTGACCCTTTTACAGGTCGTATTTATTTTGCTGCTGGCACAAATGCTGCAGCCACGCTTATACGTGAAGACAGTATGCGAGCAGCAAAAGGCGTCTATCCTACTTCTACATCGGGTAAACCTTTCACTGTTTCCACGTATGGCAGCAATCCTTTGACAGCCATTCAAACTTTTATCAACATTGGCTACCCCCTCAGTAAAGACTGGTCTTTGTATGCTTTTGGCGGTACGTCCAAAAAAGATATTGCTGCGGAAGGCTTTTTTCGCAATGCTATCCCAGCCGATGCCAACTCAAATGTGGCTATTTATCCCAATGGCTATGACCCTGACCTTCCCGGCACATCAAAAGATATTTCAGCCGTCGTCGGTTTAAGCCGCAAATTAGAAAAAGGGTGGAATATGGATTTTTCAACAGGTTTTGGACACAATTACCTTGACCTTTGGGCTAAAAACACCACCAATCCTTCTTTAGGTGCGGCTTCGCCAACGGAGTTTTATGTCGGCAGAAGTGGTTTTGGACAAAGCACAACGGAGGCAAACTTATCTAAAAACTTTGATATAGCTGGTGTGAAATCTTTCAACTTCGCTCTGGGTGGTCAATATCGTATTGACTTTTTCAAACTCACACAAGGTGATGCGAATTCCTATAAAGAAGGTCCCATTACGGGCAAGGCTTCTGGCTCAAGCGGTCGTCCGGGTATTGCCCCTGCCGATGAAATAGATACAAAACGGTCAAATATTGGTTTGTATGCTGATGTTGAAACCGATATTACGGACAAGTTTTTAATTACCGCAGCTTTGCGTTTTGAAAATTACAGCGATTTTGGGAATAATATTTCAGGTAAATTAGCAACACGCCTTAAATTATCAGAAAGTTTTGCTTTGCGGGGTTCTGTCAATAAAGGTTTCCGTGCGCCTTCGTTGCAACAAATTTTCAATTCTGTTACCACTTCAACCGTTCAAGCAGGCGCAATTCGACAAACAAAACAATTGCCAAGTAACGACCCTCGCCTTAAAAATTTGGGCATTGAAGACCCAAAAGCTGAAAACTCTTGGAACTACAATTTGGGTGTAACGGCTAAAGCAGGTGAAAAATTACTTTTTACACTCGACGCTTATCAAATTGATATTACTAATCGTATCATCATTTCAGAGGCTTTGACAACGGCGGCTGTGCCTGCTGTGAAAACCTTGCTTACTGGCACGCCGATTCAGGAGATTTCGTTTTTCACCAATCATTTGAGTACCAAAACAACAGGTATTGACTTCGTGACGACTTTCAAACATAATTTCAATGAGGAAAGCCGTTTCACTGCCAGTTTGGGTTTGACTGCCAACAAAACGGAGATTACAGGTGTGAAAGCAACGCCGAGTCAATTGACTGCAGGTGCTACAAACCCTGCTGCTATTCTTATTATTGACACGATTAGCCGCAGTTTGATTGAAACATCTCAACCGCGCCAAAAGGTGCTTTTGTCATTGGGTTATCAAATTAAAAAGTTCAATATCACTTTAAGAGCGAATCATTTTGGCGAAGTCATTGCTTGGGAAAAGCCCGCAGGCGGTTTCCACCGCAACCAAACGTTTGGTTCTAAAACCAT
>JAYUQN010001077.1:0-6441 GCA_043756725.1 Saprospiraceae bacterium | reverse complement strand
ACAATTACTGAAACTTCCTCTTGTTTAATCTGAATTGCCTTATTTTTACCAAGACGGTATTTTTTTCTAAAACCTTTAAGAGATTTTACTTTAAGAATGTCCGCAGCATTTTGACGGGTGATAAGTTCCTCCGTGTCGCTCTTTGCCGTTGGTACGGGTGGCGGTGGTGCGTATCTGGTTGCTGCCTTTTCAAAGGCTTGAAAAATGTACCCTTCTAATTGGTCGGGTGTCATTACAATAACTTGTCCTATCATGTCGCAATTTTAAAAAATGAATATTATTTTTAAATTCGACACAAAGGTGAAGTCTTTAAATTTAGGTTTTTATCCCTCGTTTTGTCCTTTTATCCCTCGTTTTGTCCTTTTGAGTTTTAAAATTTTTTTGCATAGTCAATTAACTGTTTTACCTTACTATCTTTTGATGTATCATAAAGTTTTTGGAGTAGTTCAATAGCTTGGTTTTTATATTTCTTACTCAAACTTTTCATAATATTTTCATTCATATTTTGAACCTCTTTCCTAAAATGACTTCCATCTTTACCGTGACCGTGTTTAATACCTAAATTTGCTAATGTTTCATTTTTATCAACTTTTGGCATATCCCATATCCCTACATCCTTTAAACATTTATAATACATTGCTCTTGCTTTTGGGCTAACTTTCTCTAAAAGTTCAATATCTTCTGGATTTATATTTGATACTGAGGGTGTAACAATTTCATCAAAATAGCCTAAATGTCTCAATAATTCGGCATCTTCAAGAATTTCTTTAATCATAATTCGATGATACTCATGGAAATCTGCAAAATTAATTCTTAAATAATGCCTTAAATCATTCCATAAATAGGGTTCATTATTGGGGATTGATTTTGTAGCACTAAAAAAGTCATTTAGACTATTTAATCTGTCCTTATTGCAATCCCAATAAAATTTATTTGTTTTATACTTTAATTCAATCCTGTCAATAATTTCTTTTTGTTTATTTTCTTCAATTTTTTGTTTAAAAACAGAAACATTTTTTTTTAGCAAAATATCTACCTCTTCATGCTTTTCTTTATTATCTCTTAGCCAAACCCTATTTTTTATTTCACCTTCAATTTGTAAAATGAGTTCCTTTGTATCTTTTTTAAGGGGTTCTAAAAAATCGAATGAATAGTTTGGTGGGTCATTTTTATAAATATTGTACTGTTCTAAAATGAAACGAAGTTCAAAGTTCTCAAAACGGTCATAAAACTTAATTTCAATCTCTAATTCAATCTCTTTTAATAAAGTAAATATTCTTTTTACTTTTTCATCTTGAAACTCCATGAAACTTTGACTTGGATTATGATAAGTTTTTTCTTCTGTAAAATATTTTTCATTAATCCCTTTCATAATTTCGTCAATCTCTAACAATCCTTTTTCTTTCGATTGCCAAAAATGGTCATAACTTGAATTTGTTTTAAGATACTCACTTAAAATATTGGAAAAATACTTTCTTGCTTCTAATTCGACAAACTGAGTCATTTTCTGTTACTTTTTAAAGGTTATTAAGATACTTTACTGAGGGGAACGGTTGCACAGTGCCTTTTAAAAAAATCTTTTCATACATCAAAATTACGTTTTTATCTCTATCTTTTAAAATGAAAAACCTTATAGAAAAACAATACCTCATAGAATTTCAGTAAATATAACTATCTTAATATACAGATTAAACATTTTTTACAATATATTTGTGTGACTTTATGACAGTAATATGTCTTAAATGCACAAAAGAAAATAAATTATCCAACCGACCTCTTTAGGGAGGTTTAAAACAAGTTGAAATATGGCTTTTGAATTTTTAAAAAACCTTTTCGGCGGCGGTGCAGCTAAAGCTGCCGAATTGGTAGAACAAGCAAAAGGCGCTGTGGCTGATAAAATGGACGACCTTAACCTTGATTCAGTTATGGATCAAGTCTCTAACAAAGTAGGCTCTTTAAAAGATGCTGTCGCCGACAAAATGGATGATATCAACCTTGAAGGTATCAAAGATGCGGTCGCTGACAAGTTTCAAGACGCCAAAGAAGCCGTTTCTGAAAAAGTTGCCGATGCCAAAGCCGCCATTGCTGATAAAATGGAGGATATTGGAGACATCACAGACTCTATGACGGATAAACTGAATGATGCCAAAGGTGCTTTCTCTGAAAAAATTGCCGATGCTAAAGCCGCCATTGCTGATAAAATGGACGATGTGAACATCGATGGTATCAAAGACTCTGTGGTTGATAAGTTTCAAGATGCTAAAGACGCCATCGCAGATAAAGTGGCGGACGTAAAAGAGGCTTTTCAAGATAAAAAAGACGATGTTACTATTAACAACGAAGAAAAAGCAGCTTAATATTCGCTTGTGATTTTTTTTCGCAACTCAAAATTACCCCCTCAGTAATCGCCGCATTACTGAGGGGTTTTTTGTTTCTTTGCACTTATTTTAAATATATGGATAATAATCAATTTTGGAAACTGCTCTTCGCTATTGCGTTGGTCTATTTGACAGGCACGATGGTCAATATCATGGATATTGACGCATCCCAATATGCGGCTATGAGTCGTGAAATGATGGAAACGGGCAGCTACTTGCAAGTATATGAGCATGGACATGACTATCTCGACAAGCCACCTTTGGTGTTTTGGTTGTCAAGTTTGAGCATGGCGGTATTTGGTGCAACCAATTTTGCTTATAAGTTACCCTCTCTCCTTTTTGCCTTTTTAGCCATTTATTCAACCTACCGTTTTGCTAAAGTTTTTTACTGTGAAACCATTGCTAAATTAGCGGCTCTTGTCTTAGCATCGTCACAGGCTTTATTTATGATGACCAATGATTGCCGCACCGATACTTTGTTGATGGGCAGTGTCGCTTATGCCTTTTGGCATTTGGCAGAAGGTCTTGAAAACAATAATTGGAAGCATTTTTTATACGGTTTTATAGGCATCGGCTTTGGTCTATTGGCAAAAGGACCTGTGGCATTGATTATCCCAGCAATGGCTTTTTCAGTGCATTTCATCTATAAAAAACAGTATAAAAACTTTATTCGCCTTGAATATCTCTGGGGATTGGTGGTCATTGCTCTGATTTTACTGCCCATGTGCATCGGTTTGTATCAACAATTTGATATGCACCCTGAAAAGGTGGTGAATGGTAAAACGGGCACATCGGGCTTACGATTTTTCTTTTGGGTTCAGAGTTTTGGGCGCATTACGGGTGAAAACGCGTGGCGCAATGGCGTGTATTTCACCTACCTTTTTGAAACCATGTTTTGGTCGTTTGCACCCTGGATTGTGCTTTTCATAGCAGGCTATATCACATCTATTGTTAATATTTTCAAGAAAGACCGTTTTTTTGAAACCAAAGAACTCATCACGCTGGGGGGTTTCACATTGGGCTATGCCAGTTTGGCGAGTTCAAAATACCAGCTACCACACTATATATTTGTGGTCTATCCTTTGATATCTGTTATCACTGCACGCTTTATTGTGGACGTTTTAGAAGAGAAAATGGCAGAAGTTCTTGGAAAAATGGGTAAAATACTGAGGGGGGTACAATGGTTTGTGGTGAGTGCTTTGTGGGTATTACCGTTTCTGATTTTAATCTATACCTTTCCTTTGTTCGATTCTGTGTTTGCATTATTAAATCCTGTTTTGATAGCGATGATGGTTTTCACTGTTCTCTATATCGTATTTGCTATTCAAAATAAACAACTTATATTTTCCACAGTTTACACCGTTATCGCTATCAACTTGTTTTTAAACCTCTATTTTTATCGTGAACTTTTACAATATCAAGAAAGCAGCGAAGTAGGCAGGCAGGTTTCAGCGATGCAATTGCCCAACGATACTTTTTTTACCTATAAATATCCCACTATGGGCGCACTGCATTTTTACAGTCGTCGTGTGGTGCAGATGAAAGACAGCCCAGACCAAGTAAAAACAGGAGATTGGCTCTTGCTCAATGAAGACGGTTTAGCAGAGTTACAAGATGCTGGACTGAACGTTAAGATGATTGAAACGGGCAATACTTTTTCAGTGACCAACTTAACACCGACGTTTTTGAATTTTACAACCCGACACACTGTCGTAGGACAGTATTTTTTAGTGCAAATTTTGGCGCCTGTTTTGGAAGAGCCAGCGCAATAAAAATTTGTAAATCATCCTCAAATGATTTTACTTTGTAAAAAATCATCACATACAACCATGTCAGAAATCCTCACAACGCCCGGTTCTATCGCTTTCAATCGTCAAAATCTGACAGATGAAACGCTCTTGTCACTCTATAAAAAAATGCTCTATCCCCGTTTGATAGAAGAAAAAATGCTCATTTTGATACGGCAAGGCAAGGTATCGAAATGGTTTTCGGGCGTGGGGCAAGAGGCGATTTCTGTGGGTTGCGCAGCTGCTTTGTTGCCCGATGAAATGATTTTTACGATGCACCGCAATTTGGGCGTTTTCACCACCAGAGATGTACCCCTCAGTAATTTATACGCCCAATGGCAGGGAAAAGCCAACGGCTATACGAAAGGTCGTGACCGCAGTTTTCACTTTGGCACAATGGAACATCATATTGTAGGCATGATTTCACATTTAGGTCCTCAATTATCTTTAGCTACAGGGGTGGCATTGGCGCATAAACTGCGCAAAGAAGCTAAGGTTTCAATGGCATTTACAGGCGAGGGCGCAACATCACAGGGCGAATTTCACGAAGCCTTAAATGTGGCAAGTGTTTGGAAATTGCCTGTTATTTTCATCATTGAAAACAACCAATATGGGCTTTCTACGCCGACCAATGAGCAATATGCGTGTAAAGATTTGGTTGATAAAGCCATTGGTTATGGCATGAAAGGCGTGGTGTGCGATGGAAATAATATATTAGAAGTTTACAATACCATTTCACAATTGGCTTCTGAAATGCGTAAAAATCCCGAACCTGTATTGGTTGAAATGAAAACCTTCCGCGTACGCGGGCATGAGGAAGCATCGGGTACGAAATATGTGCCGGGCGCGCTTCAAAAAGCATGGGCTGCCAAAGACCCCGTTGAAAATTATGAACAATTTTTGCTTGAAAATGGCTTAATTACTGAGGGGGGTATTGAAACGCTAAAACAAGATTTGAAAGCACAAATCAACGTCGCAGCGGATGCTGCTTTTGCTTTGCCAGATGTTGCGTCTTCTATGGAAAATGAAATAAATGATGTTTACGCTTTTTCAATGGAGAATGGACAGGTGGCAGTTGACAATGGACAGTTTGCAATGGACAATGGACAGGTGACAGTTGACAATGGGCAATTAACAATGAACAATATGTCCCGTACATCTGACATCGCACATCGCACATCGGAAAAACGCTTTGTTGATGCTATTTCAGATGGCTTACGTTTGTCAATGAGAAAACATGAAAACCTCGTTCTGATGGGTCAAGACATAGCCGAATATGGGGGTGTTTTTAAAATAACAGACGGTTTTGTAGCCGAGTTTGGTAAAGAACGGGTACGCAATACGCCTCTTTGCGAAAGTGCCATAGTGGGTTGTGCTTTGGGGTTGAGTTTGGCGGGTATGAAAGCGATGGTAGAAATGCAATTTGCCGATTTTGTGAGTTGTGGTTTCAATCAAATTGTCAATAATTTGGCAAAATTACACTATCGTTGGGGTCAAAATGCCGATGTTGTTATCCGAATGCCCACGGGCGGCGGGATGGGAGCAGGCCCGTTTCACTCACAAAGCAATGAAGCTTGGTTTACACATACGCCGGGGTTGAAAGTGGTTTATCCATCCAATCCACACGATGCTAAGGGCTTGTTGATTGCGGCTTTTAACGACCCAAATCCTGTTCTCTTTTTTGAACACAAGGCGCTGTATCGCTCTTTGACGGCTGAAATTCCAGAGGGTTATTATACGGTTGAAATAGGAAAAGCGGCTATAATCAATGTAAAACGCAAAAGTCTCCGTGAGGAGTCCTTTGGACAAAATCCAAAACTCTCCATCATTACCTACGGCATAGGTGTTCATTGGGCAATAAAAGCTGTCATTGATATGGATATTGATGCAGAAATAATTGACCTTAGAACGCTGGTTCCCCTCGACTATGAAACGCTTTCAAACTCTGTAAAAAAGACAAACAAAGCCTTAATTTTACATGAAGACACGCTTTTTGGCGGCATCGGGGGTGAAATTGCTGCTTGGATTTCAGAACATTTATTTGAATATTTGGATGCGCCCGTCCTCAGAATTGCCAGTTTGGATACACCCATACCGTTTGCAGTGAGTCTTGAAAAAAAATTTTTACCCGAAGAAAGATTGAAAGCGGCGCTTGAAAAATTAGTTAAATATTAAGATATACATGAAACGGGGTAAAATCCCGAAAAGCGAAGACGTTGCAGTGCAACGTCTCTACGTCATTTCACATTACATTTTTAGGTATTTTGCCTATGTAG
>JAYUQN010001076.1:0-18780 GCA_043756725.1 Saprospiraceae bacterium | reverse complement strand
TTTACCTCATAAAAGTGTGGAATCAATATCGCTCGTTGAGGTTCGATAACGACATCTTGTAATGAACGGCTTATCAAACCAAAATCTGAATTGAACATGCCGAGAACCAAAGCGCCCAGATTAGCGGATTGTTTCACCATACTTTTAAGAGGCACTTCTGTCTTCAACATTGCCCGTGCTTCTTTAGTAAGCACTTCAACTTTGGGATAAACAACACAAGCATACATACCCCGAGGCGTATGAATACGATGTACATCCAATGTTTCACTATCCCGTACAAGTGTCATACCACCCAAAAGAGAAGGTGCGACATTATCTGCATGAATAGCACCACTGGCAATGCTTTCACCTAAAACCGCAAATTGCAATAAGTCTCTCTTTTCAAGAGGTCTGCGCAAGAGTTCATTTATAGCAAAAGCTGCGCCCGCAGCACTTGCCGCACTTGACCCTAACCCACTGCCAAAAGGCATTTTTTTATGAATTTCCATTTCAATGCCCCGAGTAGATTCACCCAAGTATTCTAAAAGTTTCAATGCAGCATAACCTGCCGTGTTTCGTTCAGCTTCGTAGGGTAGTTTACCGCCTGTTATTTTAGTAATACGCAAACCGGGTGTATCTGAAAAGCGAACAATAATTTCATCACCGGGTTTTTCAAGAGCAAAGCCTAACACATCGAAACCACAGGCTACATTGGCAACCGATGCAGGTGCAAAGACTTTAATGCCTGTTTTATGTTTTATAGAAGTGATGATAGTCGGATTTGGTGTTTCCATCATTTTAAAATGAGAGAGGAAGACCCCTCAGTATTTTGCAATGTTCTACGTGGAACATTGGGGTGTTAGGAAAAAGAATTGGGATGATTGTTGAACCATCCCAATTATATTAAGTGCAAATTTATGAAAAAAAAATAAGCTATCCCAAAAAAAAGATTTCTTATCTCAAAAGCAGAACTTCCCCATTAAATTTAAAGGATTTGCCAGCAGGACTTTCCACAGTAATTAAATAAATATAAGTATCAGAAACAAGTTCTTCGCTTTTATATTTACCATCCCAACCTATAGAAGGATTTGAGTTATCATAAACTAAATTGCCTTGTCGATTGAAAACAAGGAATTTGACAATTTTATAATTTTTTTCACTTTTAGAAGCGATTGTAAAATAATCATTGAGACCATCGCTGTTGGGGGAAAAAACATTGGGCATTTTAATTTCAGATAAACCTATAACTTTTATAGAGTCGGTAACTTCACACCCAAAGACACTCAAAACAACTTTATACATTGTTTCGCCACCTTTAACAGTAATAGGAATATCGGCACTATTTCTTGGAAGAGGTTGCATGTTTTCAAACCAAGAATAGTTACCATTTTCGCTAATAGCTTTTATGCTCACATTGTCGCCTTCAAATAGTTCGCCAGATTTACTAACTTCAAATTTTATATTGGGCTTCGGTCTAAACGATAACTGTGTTACGATTATGCTGTCGCAACCACCAACGGATTTAAAAGTATCACGATAGACACCTGCTATATTTACTTTACGTCCACTGGGTAATGTAAAATTTTGTCCCTCACAAAGACTCGTAGAAACTGTCATGCTAAAATTGCTTCCAGTACTTAACGTTATATCATGTAAAGTTAAACAACCGTTCACGTCTTTAGATGTGTCACGATATAGACCAGCAGATGATATGATTCTGCCACTTGGCAGTGTATATGTGCCTGAGCAGATAGAAATACTGGTTTTACTGAGGGGAGGGGAGTCAAAGGACAAATTAATAACAACAATACTATCGCACCCAGTTTTAGTTTTCAGAGAATCCCGATAAGTGCCATCAGAATTAAGAATTTTACCATTAGACATTTTGAATGTTTGTCCTGTACAAAGCCGAACACTTCTTGTAACGATTGTAGTAGGGGCAATGGAGATTTCGAAACTTTTAAAAAAGTTAAAACAAGTATTGACATTCGCTCTCAAATCATAAGAGCCTGTTGGAGGATTAACTAACCTAACAATTTTGTTGGTATCGGTTTTAGATGGCGGAATAGACCAACGATAGGACATGGCTGGAAAGTTTGCAATGAGAGTCAAAGTATCATTTTCACATGGACGTGAAACTGTAACGGATTTATCTAATCTGAAAGGGTCACAGATAATACCCCGAGTAAACGTTTTACAATCACTGAAATCTTCTGTCCAGAATAGAGTGTTGTTATTATCATAAATTTTTACCCAGTCTATGGCGCCTCCTCCATTAAATACAAATTTCAAAATATCGAGATTGCATATTGTACGTGCATGATTGGTTTTATAAATTTCAACCCCATCTAAATGCAATTTAAAAGTATTATCAAAGAAGCTCAATCTTACGACTTTCCAATCATTCAGATTTGTTACGAGCCAGGGTTGATTACTAACCACAGTACTATCTGCAATTTTAATGACTGTATTAGCTTGAGCGGTAGAAGTGCCAGCTAAAACGACGCTCGTTTTGAGGCCGTTGCTAAAAAAATTAATCTGAGAATCAAAACCGTTACCACCGCCAATAGAAGCATTGTTTTTTAGCCGTACTTCGAGGCTAAAATTTCTAGAAAGGCAAACAGTATCGAGATAAGTAAAATTTGACCAATAGTCACTTTGGTCACTTAATGATGGGTTAATGTGTAGTTCACCATTTTTTACTATATCACAAGTTGATTCGCTGGGTTCTATCATGCCATTTGTGTAGGAGACAAAACCTCGCCATATCGTGTTTTGTGCTGACAAGGAATTAACAAAAACAGCTATATATATGCAGTAACTTAAAATCAGTTTTAACATTTTATTAAAATTTGCTCATGTAGGATAATAATACTTGATTGACAAAATATGACAAAAATAAGAATAATTTTTCAATCTATATGTTTTTTTCACATAGATTAAAATTAAATCTTTAAAAACTCCTTATTTATTAAAAAAAAAAAAGCAAAAAATTGGGAAGAATTGGTATGGCAAAATTAGGGTGTGCCAAATATTTACTAAACAATATATTTAGCACTATTTAATTTAATTTAATTTTTTAATGATTTTCAACTTCATAAAAAGCTGATAATCAACATATTATAATTTTTCAATAAACCGACTTGCTATTCGGTTAAAATGCAAACTTGTTGAAATGGCACAGGCATTGAAATATACATTTCTAAATATAACGATACCATTCTGAATAGCACAACCGTAAAAATGTTAAAAAAATATTGTAAACAAAACTTAAAAAATTATGAGGAAATTTATATCAATTTTAAGTTGTACCATTAGCACACTAATACTGAATGGTCAACCTCAAAATACGCAACCTCCACCTTCAAATTACACAGTTGAATCTTACATATCAAAGTATCGCCTTATCGCCCAATTAGAATCTCATAGAAGTGGCATCCCCGCAAGTATTGTTTTGGCTCAAGCTATTTTAGAATCAGGATATGGTAATTCGAGCTTATGCCAAAGGAGCAATAATCATTTTGGTATCAAATGGAAAAATTCTAAGGATGGAGATTTCGTTTATTCTTTAGATGATGATTATGATAAAAACGGTAAACATATTCCATCTAAGTTTATTAATTACGAAGATGATGTACAATCGTTTCGCCATCATTCAGATTTTTTAATGAAGCGGGAACATTATAAATCTCTTTTCCGTTTTGACTGCTCCGATTTTATTAATTGGGCGTATGGTCTTCGGTCGAGTGGATATTCTACCGATAAAAATTATGGCATACAGCTTATTCAGCTTATTAGACGCTACTCTCTGAATATTTATGATTTGCCAAAGTCTTTCACCAAAAAAAGTTTGGCACAATTTGAAAAGACAAAAACGCTTGTCACTATTTTTTCAGGAAAAAAGCTCAATTGGTCTATACTTTTGAAACAACAATCTCAGATATTAGAAGAATCTAATTTAGCAATAGCAAAAGAGCCAAAAATTAAATCAAATATAGCAAACAGGTATAGTATTCCAGTAAATCCTGCTAAATCTTCCCAAAAACAACTTGCGTATGATAATGGGGCTTATGTAAGAACCCGTTCAGAACTTAATTAAGGTTTTTTTATGGCGTTAAAAATATAATTTTCAAAACAAATTGCTAATTTTACCGCAATAAAAAAAACAAAAAAATTGAGTACAGTTAAAAAAATATATGCTTGCACCAGTTGTGGCGCAACTTCGCCTAAATGGGCGGGCAAATGCACAAGTTGTGGAGAGTGGAATACCATTGTTGAAGAGGTAATTCAAAAAGAGAGCAAACGAGAAGAAAGACAAAAAATTTGGAAAGGCAGCAAACCAGAAGCTCCCAAACCAACGCCACTCAACATGATTAAGTCGGGTACAACCCAGCGTATTGATACGCCCGATGAAGAGCTTAATCGAGTGCTTGGTGGAGGCATTGTGCCAGGTTCGTTGATATTAATTGGTGGTCAACCCGGTATAGGTAAATCTACTCTTATGTTGCAATTGACTTTGGGTGTCAGAGCGCGTGTTTTGTACGTAAGCGGCGAAGAAAGCGAAGAGCAAATTAAAATGCGGGCTGACCGTGTGGCTGAAAAACATTCCGATTGCTATATTTTAACGGAAACCAATACCAGTAAAATATTTCAACATGCCCAAACTATTGAGCCTGATATAATTATCATTGACTCAATCCAAACGCTCGCTGCTTCTCACATTGATTCTACACCAGGTAGCATCTCGCAAGTGCGTGAAACGGCAGGTGAACTACAACGGTTTGCGAAGGAGACGAATATACCTATTTTCATAATTGGACATATCACAAAAGAAGGCAGTATAGCGGGTCCCAAACTTTTGGAACATATTGTGGATGTGGTTTTACAATTTGAAGGCGACCAAAATTATACTTATCGCATTTTAAGAACACTGAAAAACCGTTTTGGCTCAACTGATGAAATGGGTATTTATGAAATGCAATCCTCGGGTTTACGACAAGTTTCTAATCCCTCAGAGTTGTTAATTTCGCAAAAAGATGATGATTTAAGCGGTTCTGCTATATGTTCTACTATCGAGGGGCAACGTCCTATTCTAATTGAAACCCAAGCGTTAGTGACCCGTGCTGTTTATGGCACACCGCAACGCTCGGCAACAGGTTTTGATTTGCGCCGTTTGAGTATGTTGTTAGCTGTTTTAGAAAAACGCTGTGGATTCCCTTTTGCCATGAATGATGTTTTTTTAAATATTGCAGGTGGTATTCGTGTAGATGACCCAGCTATTGATTTGGCAATTGTGGCAGCATTGATTTCATCGTTGCAAGATGTTTCAATTCCTCACAATACTTGTTTTGCAGGTGAAATTGGTTTATCGGGTGAAATTAGAGCCGTGAATCGCATTGACCAACGCATTCAAGAAGCCGATAGATTGGGTTTCAAAGAGATTTATATTTCAAAATACAATATAAAAGGCATAGACAATGACCGTTATAAAATGAAAATTAAGACAATTGGCAAAGTAGAAGAATTGTATCAAGCCCTTTTTGTTTGAAAATATTGAAAATACTGAGGGGGTATTCATTGGTGTTCAAAATGAAATTTGGGTAACGGTTGGAAAATGATCAGAAAAACGAACTTTCAGAATCTCAGTATGAGCGGATTTTATTTTTTTATCTGTTAAAATATAGTCAATTTTCAAAGCTGGAATATTGCCAGCATAAGTTTTAGCGAACCCCAGTCCGCTTTCTTTATATGTGTCTTTCAAGTTGTTGCTCATTGTACGATAGGTATATGAAACAGGAATATCGTTAAAATCACCACATACGACTACGGGATAGGGGCTTAATGCAATGTGTCCGGCTATTTTTTCAGCTTGCCTTGCCCGGAGTTGCGATGCAAGGCGGATACGTTTGAGAAGGGTATATATTTTCATCCAAGTTTCTTTATGTTCATAGTCGATTTGTTCCGCCAACTCATCGGTCAATCCAGTCACTTTATTAGATTGCAAGTGTACATCATACACCCGTATTATAGTTTCATTTATTTGCAAATCAACATAAAGACACCCATTTGTTGAGTTTTGTTGCTCAAAACGCAAGGTATCAGATTTTATGATGGGATATTTGCTAAAAATAGTGTTTAAACTATGATCTCCCCACACTTTATAAGAATATTTTGACAAAGCAATAATGCGTTCAGATTGATATTTAAGGTCAGCCACAGAGCCGCAAAATTCTTGTAAGCAAATAATATCACAATCTTGATTCTCTATAAAACTACTGAGGTTTTTTAATTTTTTCCCTTCTATTTGTATGTAACCCAAGTTATACGTCATAATTTTCAGAGGGTTATTGAGTTTTTCGGGAAAGACACTAAGACCAACAATAGCCGTAAAATGTCCCCAACCCAATAATACACACACGAAAGAATACCACCAATAGCGCATACGGCTGGCAGCCCAAAGGAAAGTAAAAATCAAATTGAGCAGTAAAAGCCACGGATAAGCCAAACCCACATAAATCAAAAAAGACATAGTTTGCGGATTAACATACGGCGCAATGTAGGCGATTATGGTAAAAAAAATGACCCACAAATTGAGTTTTCGGAGAAAAAGAACCATCTATATTGAGGAGATTTAGCGTATCAAATAGTTAGCATTGTCTATTTTTTACTCGCATTGAATAAAAACTCTTTTTCTTCTTTCGTTAGACTTTCATATCCTTTTTCTTTTATTTTATCTAAAATTAAGTCTAATTTTTCTTGCTCACTCCCCCCCTCAGTATCTGAGCTACGATTGCCTTTTGAAGATGTACCAAAACCCGTTTTTTCACTTTTCGTATAAGCTTTTTCACCGCGTTGATAAGTAAAATTCTTTTTAGGTTGTTTGCTGAAAAGATTCATCACAAAATCTGATAATCGGTTTATCGGTTTGCCCAAATCTATCCCTTTCCTAAGTTGAGAAGCATAGAGCAAACCAAAAGCAGCACCGCCTAAATGCGCAAAACTACCGCCTGCATTATAATTATCGGCAATGGCAATCACATCTAAAAAAATCAAAACCAAAGCAATATATTTTAATTTAATAGGACCTATCAATAATACATTAAATATGTAATCGGGCGCAATAAAAGCGGCACAAGCCACCATTGCCATGACAGCTGCAGATGCACCCAGTGCATAGCTTCCGATAGAAAAAGGTGAAATATTAGCCATGATAAAAAATACTATATTGCCAACTATAACACCTAAAATATAGATAGGTAAAATTCGGTGATTGCCCAATAGGTCGCCAACAATTCGCCCAAACCAGTAAAAAGCCAACATATTCCAAAGGATATGCCCGAATTTTTCATGTAAAAAACCTGATGTTAATATTGTCCACGGATGGGTTGCTAAAGTCCACACATCTTTTGGCATACAAAAAATGTGTAAGAAGTTTAAAAAAGGAATAGGATTGCTGAAATCTGGTGCATTTAAGATTAATTTGATGATATTAACAATGATAAATATAGCAGCATTCAATATGATAAGTCGTGTTACCATATTGCCATATCGAAATTCTCTTTTAACATCATCCCATATTGACTGAAACATTTTTTTACGTTTTATAACTTTGCTAAATTATAGTTTTACATAATTTGTAATACAGCACAGGGTTACCCTTTTTGCATTACAGTTTCAAAAATACTAAGGAAAAGTGTTATATACTATTATTTTTTAAATTTATCTTCTTAGTACTTCTATAATTTCAGTAAGATTTAATTTCTCTTGTTCGCCTGTCACCATATTTTTTAAAGTCAACCGACCTGTTTCCATTTCCTCACTTCCAATAATAACGACAAATGGTACTTGTCGCTTGTCTGCATAGTCCAATTGTTTTTTAATTTTTAGGGGTTCGGGATAAATTTCAGAGTTGATACCCGCAGCTCGTACTTTATTTAAACAATTGAAAGCAAAATGATGTGTTTCATCATTAAAAGCAACGAAAAGCACTTTCAAACTTTGAGTAGATTCTTTTGGAAATAAATCCAACTCTTGTAAACAATCGTAAATTCTATCCGCCCCAAAGCTAACGCCGACTCCTGAAACACCTTTTAGCCCAAACACGCCCGTCAAATCATCATACCTTCCACCACCACCAATACTACCCATTTTCACATCATTGGCTTGCACTTCAAATATGCAGCCTGTATAATAGTTTAGTCCACGAGCAAGTGTTATGTCAAATTTTACAGCGTTGATATGGGGTTTCAAATCAAAATATTTATGAAACGCTTGTAGCTCATTGACCCCCCTCAGTAAAGATTCAGATTTTTCACTGTAAGCCTCTAATTCTGATAACGTATTGATTTTCAATAGTTTATTAATCATATCAATCGCAGCATCATTAATACCTCTTTCTTGCAATTCTTTTTCAACGCCTTCCCAACCGATTTTATCTAATTTGTCAATCGCCACAGTCATATCCACAAATTTCTCAGGAATACCTGCTGCTTCTGCCATGCCAAAAAGGATTTTGCGATTGTTGATCTTGATGGTAACATTTAGACCGAAGTTGCTAAAAACTTCATCATAAATCTGTACCAATTCTGCTTCATTTACCAAAGAGTTTGAGCCAACTACATCCACATCACATTGATAAAACTCTCGATAACGCCCTCGTTGCGGACGGTCTGCCCGCCAAACAGGTTGAATTTGATAACGTTTAAAGGGAAAAGCAATATCATTTTGGTGCATCACCACATAACGGGCAAATGGAACTGTCAAATCGTAACGTAATCCTCTATCGCAAATGGAAGAAACCAATTTATTAGAATTCATTTCACTCAAAGCATCTTTATTGGCTTTTGCCAAATAGTCACCATTATTCAATACTTTAAACAACAATTTATCCCCTTCTTCGCCATATTTACCTGTGAGCGTAGAGAGTTTTTCAAGCGTGGGCGTTTCAATGGGTTGAAAGCCATATTTGATAAAGACCTTTCGGATTGTATCGAAAATGTAGGTACGTTTAGCAACTTGTTCGGGTGAAAAATCGCGTGTACCTTCGGGAATACTTGGTTTTGACATAATTTTAAGGACCCTCAGTATTTTTATAAAAAAGAAAAACAAAGATATATAAAACCATTTAACTTGATACTTTAAACTGTGAATACCACTTACTTACTTTCCAATTCTTATACTTAATGGCTCATTCTTCTGAAATTGTTACCAAATAAATACCTGAAATACCCAATAAAATATTAATCCAAAATGCTGGATATCCCATTTTAACAGCACCTACCCATTGAACGGTTGTGTCAAAACCACTGAAAATAAAATGGCATATCATGCTTAAAATATACATCATCAACTCACACAAGACAAATAACAAGGCAAATCGTTTTTTTATGGGCATTATCAATTCATTTGTTACATAATAGTAACCACCTGCAAAGATGATAAAAATAAGTATTCCTAACACTTTTAGCAAAGGGGTTGAATGATAATGCAAACCTTTGAAAAACACGTCTGCTAATAAATAACAAGAAAAATTAATCATGTAAAAAGTAAGGACTGTCAATATTATGCGTGTGTCAATTTTGCGATACCGTACCCAAAACGGCGTGATATAAGTCAAGGCGGCAAAAAGGCATATCAAAACTGGAGCGTATAAATCACGTTTCAACCATGCGTCACCCTTCCAGCCGATTGTCACGACTATTTCCAGAAGCCATATAACTTGGCTTAAAAGGGCAAAGCTTCCTATTGTGATTAGGGTAAAACGGCGTTCGAGTTTAGTCATACATGCAAAATTAACAAAGAAAATACTGTTCCATGAATTAAAACAATATTTAATTCATAAAAACAAGTGATTTATTCTATCACTCTATTTTAGGAAGAAGTTTTTAGGGACTGTGTAAAAAATAACATACCCAACTATCGTGTATAACTCTTGGAGAGTTAGCAACTCTCCAAGAGTTTTGCGGGTAGGTTATTTTTTACACAGTCCCTTAAAAACCAGGTAGATACTCGGTATCATCGTCTTTTTTATTAGGTTTTTTATTGGGTGGTTTCGGATTATTTTGGTTTTGCTTAAAAAGGTTTTTCAAAGGGTATGGTGTAGCAATTTTATCATCCGGTTGAGTTATTTCAGCCTGTCTGTCCTCTGGAGAAGTGCTTTGAATAGATGAACCAAAAATTTTAACTAATTGATTCTTTATATCATCGCGTTGTTTTTCGCTTTCTAAGATGGCTTCTTTTACACCATTTTTATTACTCGAATATTTAAAATTGTCAATATTGCCGCTAATATTATAGTATAGATTTAATAACCCATTGCGTTGATCGGGTTGAGGGTCAAGTTTTGGGTTAAATAGTTTGAAACGGCTCATTAATACTTGTCCTGCATTGACGACCAGATTGTAATCAATATTTTGCTTAAATGTATGTTTCCCTGAAATTTGTAAATTCAAAGCATTGGTCTGTATGAACATAGCAGGTATAAAAATAGTCTGTTTGTAAATCTCCAATTGATTCTGTAAATTGGTAAATTTTATCCGCTTCAAATCATTTACCTTAATGTAGCTTGAAAAGCTTTCTAACATTTTAAAACCTACTAATTCACCATTTGTTAGATTGACATCCGCCAAAACATGCAATTTGTCTTCAAGATAATTAAAGCCTTCATCCCAATAACCATTAATAGCCATACGGGTAGTCAATTGACCACTCACATTATCACTTTTCAAAGTAGTCTGACCAAAATTGTCACATTGCCTGAAAAACTCAGTTACATTTACTCTATTGGCTATTAATTTAGTAAACAAATGAGGGCGATAACCTAAATCAATTTTTCCATCAAGGCTCCAATTGCCACCCATTGCAAAAGCAGTACCCCTCAGTATAAGGTCATTTCCTAAAAAATCGAGACTACCTTCGAAATGGTTAGCTTTTATTTTATTATATGTAAAATTTTTCACATTGCAATCAAAACGTCCTTTTAACCGATTGAGAATAGGGAACTGTTTACGGTATTGCGGCATAGGTAACCCTTTTGCTGTATAATAATAGGACTTAGGAACAACCTTCTGCGGTTTAGGTTTGGACAGTGCGACTATTTGGGCAACATCCAAATAATCCGCATCCAATCGGGCTTGAACAATTAGGTCAGCGGCGTATGTAGAATCGGCTAATAAAACGGGCAGCCAATTCGAGAAAGTACCCGTAAAAGTGGCGTCGCTCCCCACCCCACGGACATTAAAATTTTGAACGGTAATGGCATTATTATTAAAATTCAAGACACCGTCTGCCGCAATGGGTTGACCATTGATTTTCAGGGTTGTTTTGTCTAATGTTAAGTTACCAGACGCTTGAATATTAGTCAGTGCCTTCATCGAATTCATGTCATAAAAGCGACCATTTACTTTCAAAGCATTGAAACGCAAGATACCTGTACCATCCGAAATTTTAGGTGAGTTCAATAAACCAAAAGCTAAATTCAAGGGAATTACACCATTGGCGTTGAAAGATAGGGAGGGGTCATTAAAATTAACGACTTTCAATTGCATATCAATAGGGTTTCCCCCAAGAGCCGCCTTAAATTTTTCAATCGTAAAAACTGACTTTTTGCTATCAAAAGAAGCATCGAAAGAAACTTTCTCAAAAGCCTGATTTAATTTAGGGGTCATTATACGACCATTATTAAAATGAACAATGGCTTGGATATCAGGTATTTCTCGGTTATTTAAGAAGCCTTTAATCGTCGTATTAAAACTTAGATTACCCGTTGATTGAAAATCTTTAAAATAGGTAGAATACTGAGGGGGTAGTAATTGCAACAAATTGGATAAACTAACCTGTTTATTTTGTGCCGTAATATTGAAGAACGTTCCTTTTTTGGGTATAAATTGTATCAATCCTTTTAAAGAAAGCGGATTGGAGGCGATATTTAAAGCCAAATTATCAAACTGATAAATATTTTTCTTCAAATCCACTGCAATTCGAGCATTGTAACTTAAAGGTTTATTCTGTAAAAACTTTTTACCCTTACTATTAACATAGGCAATTGTTAAATCGGCAATACTGTTGAGTGAAAATTGCTGCACACCAAATTTTCCAGAAAGTGTGCCACTTTTTATAGTTAAATCCGCACTTTGCACTGAGGGGGCATCAATATACATGAAACGCACATTCTGGAGTTTCGCTTTTGCAATTGAGAGTGCCAAATTAGATGATTGCTTCCCATCCGTTGGTTTGGTAATATCATAATTGACCCGACCATTCGCATCCGTTTTTATAACAACCAGTCCATCTTTTATGATAACAGAACGGATGTTAATATTATCGCTTAATAAATTAAATAGACTAAAATTTAAGGCAACAGTTCGAGCTTTTAGTAAACTGCCACCAAAAGCATCATTCAAAAAAACACCTTCTAACTCTGCTGAAGCATAAGGAAAACTACTAATAAAAGATAAACCAAATTGGTTGACAGTCAATTTTGTTTTCAACTGCTTATTCACTTCTTTCACCACCATTGCCCCTATTCTATCTTCCATTATACCTGCCACAATAACAAGAAGAGACAAAACCGATACAAGTATCAGTGTTGTCACCTTCAAAACCTTTAAACCTTGTGCCCAATATTTTTTTTTAGGCTTGGGAGGTGGTGTATAAGGTCGAAGTGGGTCATCGTGGTTGAGTATAGGTGGTAGCGGCTGACTCATAATGTCCTTATTTTTATCAAAAATACGATTTTTTTTCGTATTTATTGCAAAAATAGGCTTCTGATATTTATGAGGCAATTTTTTAGTTAAATATTTTAAGAAAGGTTTGATTTTAATATAAATAGACCTATCTTTGCACCGCAATTTAAAAAAGGGAGTTTAGCTCAGCTGGTTCAGAGCATCTGCCTTACAAGCAGAGGGTCGGCGGTTCGAACCCGTCAACTCCCACAAAAAGGTTTCCAAAAAAGGAAGCCTTTTTTTTTTATTAAAAACCGTAATACAGACCGCCCGTCAGGGTCGCTCTGTTAAAGGGACTGGTTCAAGTTTTGATAACACCCTTATGAGCCGAATAGGTCATTATCGAGGCTTCATCCGAAATGGGGTGCGCAAAC
The DNA here is from genome assembly GCA_043756725.1 of Saprospiraceae bacterium. Taxonomy (GTDB): domain Bacteria; phylum Bacteroidota; class Bacteroidia; order Chitinophagales; family Saprospiraceae; genus JAAFJT01. The sequence continues at coordinate 5,705 of JAYUQN010001076.1, read as the reverse complement.
GATATTAGACTTGAATTAATTTGATTATCAATTAGTTATGAAATTTACAAAAAAGAATGGCTTTTTGTGTAATATTTCGAAAATATCAATAAGCGCGCGCAAACATAACGCGTTGCGTAGAGGGTTTTCCCGTCAATATACATTTTCCATCTTCCAATTCATTATCCAAAGGAATACAGCGAATAGTGGCTTTGGTCAATTCCTTGATTTTTTCCTCCGTTTCACCCGAGCCATCCCAATGTGCTAATATGAACCCCCCTTTTTCATCAAGGGTTTTCGTAAATTCCTCAAGCGAATCTACTTTGGTCGTCATGTTTTCACGGTATGCTTTGGCACGTGTGAAAAGATTGTCTTGTATATCTGCTAATAGATTTTTGATATAATCAGCGACCCCCTCAGTATTAACACTCGATTTTTCTTTAGTATCGCGTCGGGCTATCTCAACTTTACCTTCTGCTAAATCGCGAGCGCCTATACCTATGCGAACAGGTACGCCCGTCATTTCATATTCTGCAAATTTGAAACCGGGACGTTTGGTTTCATCTTTATCAATTTTTACACGAATATTGAGGTGACGCAAAGCTTTGGTAATGGTTTCAGCCGCTTCCATTATTTCAGGTGAAGGCTTCGGAATGGGTACAATAACCACTTGTGTAGGGGCTATTTTAGGCGGCAATACCAAGCCATCATCATCAGAATGGGTCATGATTAAACCGCCTATTAAGCGCGTTGAAACACCCCAAGAGGTTGCCCACACGTACTCTTGCTTGTTTTCACGATTGAGAAACTGTACTTCAAACGCTTTAGCAAAATTTTGACCTAAAAAATGAGAAGTCCCCGCTTGCAAAGCTTTACCATCTTGCATTAATGCCTCGATACAAAAGGTTTCAACAGCACCTGCAAAACGCTCATTAGGGGATTTTATTCCTTTTATGACAGGCATTGCCATCCACTCTTCAGCAAATTCTGCATAGAGGTCTAAGATAAGACGGGCTTCTTCTATGGCTTCTTGAGAGGTAGAATGAGCCGTATGTCCTTCTTGCCATAAAAATTCGGTAGTCCTTAGAAAAGGGCGAGTCCGCATTTCCCAACGCACCACATTTGCCCATTGGTTGATGAGCAAAGGTAAATCACGATAACTTTTTATCCAATCACGATAAGTGTCCCAAATTATGGTTTCGGAAGTGGGGCGGACAATAAGTTCTTCCTCCAATTTGGCATCGGGGTCAACAATAATCCCTCCACCATTGGGATCATTTTTTAAACGGTAGTGTGTTACTACGGCACACTCTTTGGCAAAGCCTTCTACATGAGCTGCTTCTTTACTCAAAAAACTTTTAGGAATAAAAAGCGGAAAGTAGGCATTAACATGCCCTGTGTCTTTGAACATTTTGTCTAACGTATCGCGCATATTTTCCCACAAAGCAAAGCCATAGGGCTTGATAACCATGCAACCGCGCACAGGGGAGTTGTCAGAAAGCCCTGCTTTTTTTACAATATCGAGATACCATTGCGAATAATCTTCCGAGCGAGCGGTAATTTCCTTAGCCATAATTCAAATGAGTTATGAATTATGAGATATGAGTTATGAATTATGAGTTATGAATTATCAAATTTGGGCTAAAACCCATAATTGATAATTCATAACTCATAATTCATAACTCATATCTCATAATTCTTTAAGTTTTAACTAAAAAATAACGAATAGATTTGTTATACTTTGAATCTTTTGAGTCTAATAATTGTTTTTATTTAAAGTGTTTTACGTAAAAAAAACCTTTGAGATGACCCTAAAAGGGATTATTTTTGGTGGTATAAATGTTAAAAAACAAACTTTAACATATTTAACACAACAATATCAAATATTTAAAAAATCCTTAACTATAAAAGTCGCGCAAAAGTAGTATTTTTATCCTACAAAAACCGCGAATCTCTAATTATTACACTTTTAAAATCGCTTTCGCATGAGACGATATTCCATATTACCAATTTTAATCGCCCTGCTCTCTACAGCATCGCTGAAAGCGCAGTATGACGATGTGTATTACGACCCAAGCCGTGATGCGCGCAACACGCGCACGGAGTCTCGTAATACAACTACTCAAAACAACAATAACAATTCGACTTCTGATTATGAAGACGACCAGTACAATCAAGACGAATATTATGAGTATGACGATGAGTATGATGATTACCAATATTCATCACGTATCCGTCGCTTTCACCGTCCTGTTAGAGGTTTTGGGTATTATGATTTAGCGTATGTAGATTATTACTACTACGACCCTTATTACTATGACCGAATGTTTGCACGTCCTGCATTCAGTATGTCATTTGGCAATAGCTATTGGAATCGCTACAATCGATTCAATCGTTGGAACAATTCAAGCTGGTATAACCGTTACTGGAATAATTACTGTGCTTTTAATAGTTGGGATACTTGGGGTATGCCGTCATGGGGCTACAATCGCTTTAACTCTTGGAATGACCCTTATGGTTATAATAGTTATGGTGGCTATTATGGCTCAAACACTTATTACCCTTATCACAATGGACACTATTTAAACAATAGCAGCAATATTGGTGTAAATGCTAACAATAACAGTCCATCAAGAGGAAGAACATACGCTCCAAGAACAAGCAGAACTTTAGCTGAACCCGTTAGTCCAACAGGTTCTGTTAGAAATGGTAGAAGTGAACAAACGGCAAGAGACGGCGTAGAAGGTACTCGTGAAAATCGCAAAACGGGCAGAATAGAGAATAATGGTACAGTCGTAACGCCAAGAGAGTCTGGATCTACAACACCTCAAAACAATGGCAAATCAAACGGGCGCCAAAAGTACAGCACAGAGTCTTCTGATGAATCAAGAAGACCCGTAGTAGGTGAACGTCCTACTCGTACAAGAGATGATAATAATACTGAGGGGGGGGTAACAACACCTCAGCGTTCTGAATTGCCAAACCGCACCCGCATCACAGAGCCTGCTCGCTCACAAGTTTCAGAAGAACGCCCTCGCTCTGAGCAGCGTCCCAACAGAACTTACGAGCCGCGTAACAATGAATCAGAACGCCCTGCACGGAATGAGCGCCCGAACCGTGAAACGCCACGCACAGAAACCCGTCAGGAAGCACCACGTTATCAGCCGCGCCAAGAATCGCCACGTACAGAGACACGTCAAGAGTCACCACGAAATGAAGCACCGCGTCAGCAAGAAACAAGAAGCTACTCCCCGCCACCGCAGCAATCTGCTCCAGCGCCGCAGCCTTCACGTAGTGAAAGTGCGCCAGCGCGTAGCAACAGCCGAAGTGGCTCGAGAGAAGAATAATATAATGTTAAAATAAATCGTTGTGTTCTGATACAATACAGCGGGTGCGAAACGGTCTAAGGCACTTTGCACCCGCTTTTTTTATGCACTATATAGCCATGAGTTAACGAATTTAAGGAATTAAACCTTATAAGTTTTCGACTTTTTAGGTTCGTAAAATCTGCTTTTTCGTTGTTCTGAAAAACTTTAAAATATTTATCTATGAAACGGACAATAATAACTTCTCTATTTTTTTTCTCTCTTCAATGGGCTTGGACTCAATTGGCTTCAGATGCTTTGCGCTATTCGTCTGTGCAATATGGTGGCACAGCACGTTCTTTGGGGACAGGTAATTCTATGAGTGTATTAGGTGGTGATTTCGGAACACTCAGTACCAACCCTGCAGGCTTAGCAACATATAGAGCGTCCGATTTTATGATTTCAATGGGATATTTGAATGTAAATACCCGTTCAATTTTGAATGGTAATTCAGCTTATGAAGACCCTGCAAATAAACTTACATTCAATAATGTCGGTATCGTTTTCAACACCAAGTCCTCGGGCAATTCTAAATGGACTAATTCCAACTTTGCCGTAGGCTTAAATAAACATACTGATTTTAACCGTACAATTTATTATCAAGGCACTTCGCCCGGGTCAATTGTCACTTTATTTAAAAATCAAGCAAATAATGGACAATTTGATGATTTTGGCAATAATGTAGCCTACGACGCAGAAGCTCTTTATGACTCAACAGTTGCGGGTAAAACACGTTATTTCAGTGATTTTGACGGTAACGAAAATGCCGTAATTGGTCGTTCTCAAACGGTTAAGTCAAGTGGACGGGTTTCAGAATTAATCATTTCTTATGCAGGTAATTACGATGAAAAATTAATGCTTGGTGTAACTATTGGGGTTCCTTTTGCTAAATATGAGTATAGTAACAGTTATGGTGAAAGTGATCCCAACAATCAAGTTAAGTTTTTTAACAATCTAAATATAAAAGAAGCTTACAAAGCAAATGGTACAGGCATCAATTTAAAAATAGGAGCCATCTATCGTCCCGTACAAGCCGTAAGAGTAGGGTTAGCGTTTCATACACCTACTTCTTATAATTTTTCTGAAACGCGCACGGTTGATATGATTTACAACTACACAACCAATAGTGGAAAAACAATTGAAAAAACAGGTTTATCACCTGAAGGATCAAGTAATTACATTATCAATACACCAATGAAAGGTTTGGCAAGTGTGGGTGTTATCATCGGTAAAAGTGGTTTTGTAACTGCTGAAATAGAACATCTAAATTATGCTAAAGCTAAAATACGTTTTGAAACGCCCGACTCTATTGGTCAGCGACGCATTGAAGAACTAAAAATATATGAATCCCAAGTTAATGCAAAGATAAAAGAGGCATATCAATCCGCTTTAACAATGCGCTTAGGCGGTGAATTGGCTTTAGATATTTTTCGGGTAAGAGCAGGCATCAATTTAATTGGTTCAGCTAAGCAAGGGGAAAACGGTTTTAGAAAAGTCTATACGGCGGGCGTGGGAGTAAGAGGTAAAAGCGCCTATTTGGATTTTGCTTATCGTTTCGAAAATCAAAAATTTCTACATCAACCCTATAATGCTGCCGAACCTATAAGACAACCGAATGTAGATGTTAGTTCCAATAGCAGTACTGTCGTCACAACCTTAGGTTTTCGCTTCTAAATGACTAAAATACTGAGAGGAGGTAAAATACAAAAAGCCAAGTCAAGTGCAACACTCGATTTGGCTTTTTCTTATTTCAGAATAGAATCTTATAAATTCTAAAAAAACTTTGTCTATCCCATTTCAGCTTCAACGGCTTTCACTTCTGGAATCATACGTGTCAACATGCCTTCAATACCCGCTTTCAAAGTCACAGTTGAAGAAGGGCAACCACTGCACGAGCCTTGTAAAATAACATACACTGTGCCCGCTTCAAAAGATTTGAACTCAATGTTGCCACCGTCCATCTCTACGGCAGGTTTCACATAAGTATTTATTAGGTCTTTAATGCGAACAACCAGTTCTGCATTATCGCCTGTGTATTCTTCCCCTTGACTTTGTTGGGCAGCCATCGCTTCGGCATAACCTTCTTTCAAGATAACACCGTCGTCTTCTATGAAATTTTTGATAAAATCTTTGATTTTGAGCATTATTTCAGCCCACTCATAGTTGAACTCTTTGCTCACAGTCACAAAGTTGTTGCATATATATACGCCTTTCACAAAGGGCATATCGAACAAAGCTGCACCAAGTGGCGACCATTCTCTTGCAGGAGCCTCTTCGCGGAAATCAGCCGTGCCACGATACAACATCCGATTGGTGACGAATTTCAAAGATTCGGGATTCGGTGTTTGCTCGGTATATAAC
>JAYUQN010001075.1:0-6441 GCA_043756725.1 Saprospiraceae bacterium | reverse complement strand
TTACGCCATTTGGATGATTTTCACCTTCTATTTTAGCATTTCTTCTATTGCTGCCTGCCATGCGGTAAGTGGGCATGGGTTTGAATAAAACCACCTCTTTTGCAGCCATTTCAGCATTAATTTGGTGTAAAGGTGTTAAATCGTCAATGAGCCAAAAGCTGCGTCCGTGGGTGGCAGCAATCAAATTGTCGTTTTTCACCGCCAAATCGTGAATGGGAACGGTCGGCAAATTGAGTTGCAATTTTGACCAATTATCCCCATCATCAAAAGATACCCAAACGCCTTTTTCAGTACCCGCATACAACAAACCTTTGCGCTTTGGGTCTGCCCGAACGACACGAACAAACTCGTCTTTGGGGATGCCTTTTGTAATCACTGTCCATGTTTTACCATAATCCAATGTTTTATAAATATAAGGCGTGTAGTCGCTGAATTTGTAGCTTGTGGCAGCGATATACGCCCCACCTTTTACAAAAGGATTGACCTCTACGGCATTTATCATATTGTATTTTGGCGATATGTGAGGCGTGACATTTGCCCATTTTTTACCCGCATCACTCGTAACGTGTACCAAGCCATCATCCGAGCCTGTCCAAATCTCCCCCTCAGTATAAGGCGATTCGGTGGCGGCAAAAATATTGGCGTAGTATTCTGCACCCGTATTGTCTTGCGTAATAGGACCGCCAGAGGATTTGATGGTTTCGGGTTCGTTTCTCGATAAATCGGGGCTGATGACATCCCACGTTTCACCGCCATTGGTACTGACGTGCAGATGATTGGAACAGGCATAGAGTTTTTTAGGATTGTGCGGGCTGAAAAATACGGGATAATTCCAGTTGAAACGGTATTTCATGATGTCTGCACCGCCACCTGCGGGTAGGTCGGGATAGACATTTGTGGAACGCTCCTGCCCTGTTTCAATGTCTTGCATGGTCATATAGCCTTTGTAATCACCGCCATAAACGACTTCGCTGTTCAGTGGGTCGGGGCTAAATGGGCACTTTCACCGATAGATAAGGCAACCCAATCTTTATCTGTAACAGAACGGTCTCCTGTACGGTGTGGGATTCTAACGCTTGAATTGTCTTGTTGTGCGCCATAAATGCGGTAAGGAAAGTGATTATCGGTTGAAACTCTGTAAAATTGAGCGGTGGGTTGGTTGAGATACGTTGTCCAATTATTGCCACCGTCGTTAGATATTTGTGCGCCACCATCGTCTGCGATGACCATGCGTTGGTTGTTGTCGGGGTCAATCCAGAGGTCGTGGTGGTCGCCGTGTGGGGCATTTTTTAACTCGAATGTTTTCCCACCATCTCGTGAAATACCGTAACTGACATTCATCACATAGACCATATCTTCATTTTGTGAATCGGCATAAATGCGGCAATAATACCACGCCCTTTGCAACAAAGCACGGTCTTGGTTAATTTTTGCCCACGTTTTACCTGCATCATCGGAGCGATAAACGCCACCCGCTTCTTGGTTTTCAATGATAGCCCACACCCGATTAGAGTTTTTAGGTGAAACAGTTACGCCAATAATGCCATTGAGACCTTTGGGCATACCTTGTTTGTCGGAAAGGTTTTCCCAAGTATCGCCTCCGTCCGTGCTTTTCCAGAGTTTGGAATCGGAACCACCGCTGTCCATGCGATAGCCGTTGCGTTTCATATTCCACGTACTGGCATACATGATGCGGGGATTATTGGGGTCGAGCATCAAATCGGCTGCCCCCGCTTGGTCGTTGATGTATAATATCTTTTTCCACGTGGTGCCTCCGTCTGTGCTGCGGAAAATACCTCGCATCTCATTAGGTTTCCAGAGATTGCCAATGGCTGCCACATAGACCACATCGGAGTTTTTAGGGTGGATGCGGATGCGAGAAATATGCCTTGTATCTGTCAAACCAATGTGTTTCCAAGTCGTTCCTGCATCCGTAGAACGCCAAACACCTGCGCCCGAAGCCACATTATTCCGCAAAGTTTGCTCCCCTTCGCCTACATACACCACATTGGGGTCGCTTTCCGCTACGGCAACTGCACCAATTGTGCCACCAAAATAGCTGTCGGTGATATTACCCCACGTTTGCCCCGCATCTGTCGTGCGCCAAACGCCACCGCCTACGCCCCCCATATAATACAAATTGGGATTGCCCTTTACGCCTGTGACGGTGCCAGAGCGCCCGCCTCGGAATGGACCTAGTTCACGCCATTTTATACCTTCAAATACTGTCCCATAGGACTCCTTTGGAGAGGGGGGGTACGTGGTTTGGGGTGTTGCTTTTTGTGGTTGGGCGATTGCGATATTACTCATAAATATAGCAATTGCGAAACATAGTCCTAACTGTTTCATTTTTGATAGGTTTGATTTGTTTTTACAAGTTGGTGAAATTTTCCATGAAAGTAGGGGTTTTGTGTGAAATGCAATTGGTGTTTGTTGGAAATTTGTCTAAACAGCATTTTTATCCCTTTTTTTACAATTATTTTCAAATGTTACTTATAGTCTTTGATTTATAGTCCACAAGTTTAGACTTTTACGGGGTGGATATAAAACTGAAAATAGGACAAAGAATCAAAGAACTCCGTGATGCTAAAAACATGGCTCAAAAGGATTTGGCTTATGCTGCCGATTTGGATAGGTCTTACATCGCCAGTATTGAAAATGGACAACGCAATGTTTCCATAGTCAATATTGAAAAAATTGCAAAAGCTCTTGGCGTAACCCTTAAACAATTCTTTGAAAGCGAAAAATTTGAAATTAATGGCTAAAGCGAAAAAAAGCTTAATATTAACCGATGGTGAAAAAGACCAATTAGATGTTATTAAAAGCGAAATACAAGAAAATATAAGAAAGGCAAATCCAAATAATATTTTACAAGTCGCTTGTGATAATTTCAAGTATGCTTTTGAAGAAGCGATTAAAATTGCGGGCAAGGACGGTAAACAAAGTCTAACTACTTCAAGTCATCATATAAATTTATTTCATGAAGTTATAAAATCTGAATTGATTCAAAATGGAATAAATATTTCCCTCATTTTTCCACCACAATATAATTCTCAAGGTGAATTAAAGTTAGCAGGATTTATAAAAGCAAAAAAGCAAGATATTAGTGTCGTATCTAATCAATTTTCTTCAAATAAAATTCCAGAACCGATAACTTCGGGAATGATGCATGGACAAATAGACCCTAATGGTAAAGATTATACAGAACATACATTAGTTATCAATGTAAGAAGTCAAATGAGTAGTATTGGAAAAAACGATGATACTATTTTTGAAAGAGCCTTTGCTGAAACCCTAAATCTTCATATGAGGTGTCGAAATATGGTTTTGGGAGAGTTATTCATTTTACCAATTAGAGGGTTTGATATGGCTCAAGTAAAAAATAAGAATGCTATTTTTGAACAAATCATCTTAACAAAAAAGAAAGCAAATAGTAAAACAACTGCTGAAGCTACTGAAGAGTGTATAAATACATATTCCGCTTTAAACAAAAGAGATTTAACAAAAGATGAAGCCTATAAATACGAAAGAGTCTGTTTAATTTTAGCAGACTTTTCAACGAGTCCTGTAAAAATATATAAGAATGACGCAGACTTGAAAAAAGATAATCTATTGCCTATTAATTCTAAAGCTACTTTAAACGGAATGGAATTTGATACATTTATATCAGATTTATTATCAATTTATAAGACAAGGTTTCCTGCCAATACGTTTATATGATACTTTTCACCCAAAAAATCATCAATTTCCTGTTTATCCCTCATAAAACGAAGCGTTTTAATTTCTTCTTCTGAAAGCTCTGGAATGGTAAAGCGTTCAATGAAATTCTTCTGATAACAGGGATACCCCCCTTCAATAGATACACTCGTTTTACTCACATAATAGTGCATCCAATGCGAATTGAGTATTTTTTGAACAACATCTATATTTTCAACTTTCGTTATTGGATTAACCGTTTCAGCAAATAAACCGCCTTTTTGTTCTTCTCTAAAGAATATTCCGTAGCCGTTTGTGAAAAACGCATCTTGTTCTTCTACTACTAAAAATCGTGGAAATTGACTAAATGTAGGCGAGAGAATTTTCTTACCCACTTTTGTCAAACCCTGCGTTCTGCCCCAAGCAAAGAAAGGTTCAAACTTGACTTTCCCCTTGTCACGAGCCAATAAATCCGCTTTTTCAGTGCATAAATAGTGATAACATTTAGGAAATTTATGTTTAAAGTCTTCTTCTGAAATAGCACTTGCTACCCCATTTTTAACAGCATAAGGAAAAATAATGCGCCTTGTATTGTTTTCAACATCATCTTGACTTTTAAAATCAGATATTTTATAGACTGGTTTGGTGGCTTCTTTTTCAATCTCAAAAACGCCTTTTTCTGTATTCTTAAGGTAAAAACCGTCTTTCTCGATACCATCTACAAAGAAAACATCGTCTTTTAGCGTAGCGATGCCAACGCATATATCAAACAATTTTCCAATGGGCGTACCCTTATTTTCTAAGGCTTTGATGGTCGCTTGTTCATCCGTTTTTAAGAGCCGCCATTTTTTATAATTCAAATCTTTCAAATAATTGGGCGAACCATTTGCCTTCGCTAAAAAAGCATCCGGCGTGTATCCTTCCTTAATTCTATCAAATAAAATAGCTTCATTTTCACGTTTGTTTAAAAACGTCAAAGCCGTATAAGTTTGAGCGTCAAATACCTTTTTATGACTGAAATCTATGATGCGGGAAACACATTTTTTTTGTTGAAAATACTTGCGAATCGCTTCACCCGCTAAAGAAGTGAAATAATTATTGGGCGTGATATAGCCCAATTGACCCGTAGATTTGAGCAATTTATAACCCAATTCAAAAAAAGCGAAATATAAATTGAAAGTTCCCCCTTCCACAGTTGTCCACTTTTCAACCAAATAAGTTCGATTTTCATTAGAAAGGTCTTGAAATTTGACATAAGGCGGATTGCCGACAATATTGTCAAATTGCATAGACCAATTGGCTTTTAGGCTATCTTGGTGAAATAAATTAAAATCATCGTCTTCCAATATTTCACCCAATTGCAAGGCATAAATGGTCAAAAGAAGCTTTGCCCTTTGAATATTATAAGCCAAAATATCTGAACCATAAATATTCTCCTTGACTATTTCTTTGACCGATTTATTAAAAGTACGCTTGTAATAATCCACCAAACCGATTAAAAATGCCCCACAACCACAACTTGGGTCGAGGTTTTTATCCGTCTCTTTCGGTTGAATTTCATTGATGATGAAATCTATGATATAATCAGGTGTAAAAAATGCGCCATTCAGTTTTCTATCTTCGAGTGGGATAAGTAATTCGAGATAATTTTCAAGTTCTTTTATCGAATCAATAGGCAGTGATGATGTGTGAAAAGACAGTTTTGGATTCTGTTCAAAATCTTTAAAATAAGCACACAAGGCGGAGTTTTTAGTAAAATCTATATTGTTATGACTTAAATAAGCATACACCAAATGTTGCTCGAGATTGGTAATCTCGTGCGTTTCAATCATCTCATTTAATATAGTCTTTTTTATCATTTGTGGTGGACTTTGGGTATAAAAGTAGGTATTTTTTTTCTTTTTTTCCGCTATGCTCTTAAAAAAATTGTGTTTTTGGGTGAAAATACTGAGGGGGTACTAGGTTTGATTCGTTTTTTCAAAACTGGTTCAAATTTTCCATGAAAGTAGGGGTTTTGTGGGAAATGTAAGGATTGGATAATGAAAATTTGTTCAAACTACTGGAGAAGGGGTATTTTTTTAGATTCTTTGGATTGTTTTACTTAGCAAAACAATAATACTAACATAAAAAATTCATTTGATAGTTGGATACATAATTTTATCTTTTATATTTGCATACCAAGCGGGTAATCCAAATATATTTGAAGAAATTAAACTTTACAATTTGGGATTTATGTCATTATATTATAAAACCCAAAGCTATCAGCAAACTAATAGCATAAACAATCTTATATAAATTAATGAAAGTATTTACTGTTAAATCTGATAATCAATCTAACCTAAGCTACATTATTGACGGTTAAAATCATTTACTGTTATGAAATACCTTGATATTTCAAGAAGAGTTAAATTTAAAACACAATGCCGTTTAAATTATACTCTTGATAGTAATGATGGCGATATCACCAGCTTAATTGAACAATGTATTAGAGAAATAGAGAATGGCAGAATACTTCTACCCGAAACATGGGTTGAACAAAATTATCTCCCAGGAGAATTTTATAATAATATATTTAGACCATTACTTGATTCATCTCATAACAACAGTAATTATTATGGTAATGAACATTGTTATCCAGTAGAACAACTTATGATAGATAAAAAAGAAGCTCTAATAGAAGGTAACTTTTGGATAGAGATTTTTGATAAAGAGAGTGCAATAGTTAGTTTTAATCAGGCAACAATT
>JAYUQN010001074.1:0-6457 GCA_043756725.1 Saprospiraceae bacterium | reverse complement strand
ATTCTCGAACTTGATTATTGACTTCGTTCTGGACTAGAAACAGCGTATATTTGCAATATAAAATTTAAAAGACATGCTAAACAGTCGAAATTACCCTGTGGGTGAGCAATTTTTTGAGAAAATAAGGCTGGCTGATGGTATTTATGTGGATAAAACCCCTTTTATACTACCGCTTGTTCAAAAAGAATTGAACCCTTATTATTTTCTAAGTCGTCCCAGACGATTTGGCAAATCCTTATTGTTAGACACCATAGAACAAGTCTTTTTAGGCAAAAAAGAGTTATTTAAAGGACTTCACATTTATGATAAAATTGAATGGGAAACCTATCCTGTTATTCGTCTTTCTATGGATAAAATTCAATTTTTTGAATTAGGCTTAGAAAAAGCTCTTTATCAAGCCGTTAAACTGATAGCCGATGAGCATCAGATAACGCTCACCACTTTGGGCTATGGCGGGCATTTTAGCGAACTAATTAAAAAACTCTATGAAAAATATCAAAAACCCGTTGTTGTATTGATAGATGAATATGACAAGCCTATTATCAATTATATTGATGGAGAGGAGTCCACACAAGCTGAAGCTAACAGAAATATTCTTAAAGCCTTTTATGGCATTTTAAAACCCAGTAGTCAATATTTGCGCTTTTTATTCATTACAGGCGTTTCAAAATTTAGTAAGGTTTCTATATTTTCAGATTTAAATAATCTAAGTGATTTGACCTTAGATGATCGGTATGCCACTATTTGCGGCTTTACAGAACAAGAACTGCGCTATTATTTTAATACAGGTTTAGAGGATTTAGCAGCGAAGGAAGGGGTAACACTTGAAGCTATTATTGCCAAAATACGGTATTGGTACAATGGTTTTTCGTGGAATGGGAAAGATTTTGTCTATAATCCCTATTCCACGCTGCGCCTTTTAGAGAGTTTACAATTTAATAATTATTGGTTTGAATCAGGAACGCCTACACTTTTAATCAACCTTATTCACAAAAAAGGGGACTATGATTTTAGTAATTTACAGGTCGAGAGTAATATTTACAATTGGCATGATTTAAAAAATTTGGATTATATTTCCATCATGTTGCAAACAGGTTATTTGACTTTTAAAGAACATATTGGGGACTCTGTCTATAAAGCGTATTATCCCAATAAAGAAGTGGAATTATCTTTTACTAAAATGTTATTAGACAGTCATTTGCATCAGCAAACAGGGCGTATGGCGATAAACATTTTAGACATTGAACGTGCCTTTAAAAAGGATAAAGTTGAAGATGTGATTGAAATTATAGCTAAACTGTTTAAGACATTGCCGCATCAATTCTTTAAAGAAGCCAAAGAAGTGAAAGATGCACAAGGCAATATCACCCAAACAAGAACACCTGTGGGTGAGAACTTTTACCATGCTGTTATCTATTTGGTGTTTAAAATATTGGGCGTTTCGATGAATGTGGAAGTGTCTTCACAAGAGGGGCGCATTGACGCGCTTGTGGAAACCGATACCCATATTTATTTATTTGAGTTTAAGAAAAATAGGAGTGCTACAGCAGCTTTTGAACAAATAAAGAAAAATAAATATGCCGACCATTTTGCCCTTTCTAATCCGAAGGGACTCCTATGGAGAAAACAAATTAAGCTCATTGGTATCGCTTTCAACCTTAGAAAAAAAGGAATTAGTGATTTTGTTATCTTACCGCATAATCCCAATGCTCTAAGCTAAGGCTTTCCTGTTGATGTGTGACGAGTAGGACAGTGAAACACTTGTGAAATGTGTTGCGGAAGCACCCCCTCAGTATAAAAAGCAAAAACAAGAAATTTTTTATAAATTTTGGCAGAAGTTAAGACTTTTTATCTGAACAAAATAAACCTCAGTGAAACCTCTGTGTACCTCTGTGAGCGATTTTTGCTCATAAAGGGTTGTAACTTTTATTTAAAATTAAAATTATTTATATATTGAAAAAATACAAAAAACATTATAATTGTATGGCTCTCTAATTATTTTCAAAAATTTTAATAATTAAATCTTGGAGAATCAAAATATATTATTAGCTTTGTTACAACTAAATGAGCGATACGCATGGCAGACGAAATGGACATCCATATTCATCGGGGGTTTGACATTCGGCTTGAAGGCGAGGCTGTTAAAGACATCACAACAGCCCCACTTTCAAAGTCCATAGATGTATCACCCCCGAACTTCAAATACCTAACACCTAAAATACTGGTCGAGGCTGGTGAAGGTGTTGAGGCAGGTCAACCTTTGTTTATTGACAAAAATAATCCAGACATCCCCTTTTGCGCGCCCGTTAGTGGCATTGTTTCCGAGGTCGTTCGGGGAGAGAAAAGGCGTATTCTGGCGGTTCGGATACTTGCCGACAAAGGGGAGATTCAATACCGCAATTTTCCAAAAGCAAATCCAGCAGATTTAACGGCTGAAACCCTTCGTACCCGTTTGCTCGAAAGCGGCTGTTGGGCGTATATCTTGCAACGACCTTATGGTTGCATTGCCAATCCTACGGTTTCGCCGAAAGCTATTTTTGTATCCTGCTTTGATTCTGCGCCACTTGCGCCCGATTTGGATTTTATCATCAGCCAAGAACCTGATAATTTCAGAACTGGGCTTTTGGCTTTATCTCGGCTTGGGGACTGCCCTTTGCATTTGGGTTTAAAAAAAGGGGAGAATCTTAGTAGCCTACCCGATGGTGTAAAAATCCACTATTTTAGTGGACCTCATCCTGCCGGCAATGTCGGTATTCAAATTCATCATATTGACCCGATTAAAAGTGGCGAAGTTGTTTGGACAGTGCATCCACAAGATGTGATTATCATCGGTCGCTTGTTCAACGAAGGGCGGTATCGGGCTGACCGTATTGTGGCTTTAACTGGGTCGCAAGCACGGCAACCGCAATATTATAGGGTGCAAACAGGGCAAAATCTCGACAGCCTACTCGATGATGATATAGTTTTTGACAACAATCGGGTAATCGAAGGCAATGTTTTACATGGTAAAATAGTACCTGTAAATGCCCATTTGTCTTTTTATACCAATCAAATTACCGTGCTGCCAGAAGGGGATAAACCCGAATTTTTAGGCTGGATGATGCCCGGATTTAAAAAATTGAGTCTTTCACGCACTTTTTTTTCATGGCTTTCTAAATACCGAAAATACGATTTGGATACCAATACGCATGGTGAAGAACGTCCTTTTGTTATGACAGGGCAGTATGAAAAAGTGCTTCCAATGAATATTATGCCTGTTTTTTTGTTGAAAGCCATTTTAGCAAAAGACGTGGAACGCATGGAACAACTCGGCATTTATGAGGTAGCCGAAGAAGATTTTGCTTTGTGTGAATTTGTCTGCACCTCAAAAATAGATGTTCAAAATATCATAGCCGAAGGCTTGGAATTGATGCGAAAAGAAAGTTAAAAAACAAACGTAACACCAATTGTATATGAAGTTGCTAAGGAATCTATTAGACAATGTCCGTCCGCACTTTTCAAAAGGCGGCAAGTTTGAAAAATTACACTATGGCTTTGATGCCCTTGAAACGTTCCTATTCACTCCGGGTACGACCACAAAGGGGACAGGCGTACACGTCCGTGATGCGATGGATTTGAAACGCACCATGCTGACGGTTATCATAGCACTTGTTCCCTGTCTGCTTTTTGGTATGTGGAATGTCGGTTTTCAACATTACAAAGCCTTTGGCATGGAAGCCAGTCTCGTACAAAATTTTATGTTCGGTTTCTGGAAAGTGCTGCCAATGATAGTGGTCAGTTATGCTGCTGGATTGGGGGTCGAATTTGTTTTTTCCGTCATGCGTCACCACCCTGTTAGTGAAGGTTATTTGGTCACAGGCTTGTTGATTCCGCTCACGTTGCCCGTCACTACGCCTTTGTGGATGATTGCGTTGGGTGCTATTTTTTGTACTTTATTGGGCAAAGAGGTTTTTGGCGGTACGGGTTTCAATTTTATGAATCCTGCGTTATTGGCGCGTGTTTTCCTGTTTTTTGCTTTCCCAGCTTATCTTTCGGGTGAAATATGGACAGACCTTTCACCAGAAGCGGGTCACAAAATTGTTGATGCTTATTCAGGTGCAACCAATCTTGTTGCTTTTGATACCAATTTTCAAAAATTGCCCGATGCTATGACTATGTTTTGGGGTTTCGAGCAAGGTTCTATCGGTGAAACGAGCGTTTTAGCCTGCCTTATCGGAGCTTTTATTTTGATTGCTACGGGCGTGGGCAGTGGGCGTATTATGGCTACTGTTTTTATTGGGGCGTATTTAATGGGTGTTTTACTCAATTTCTTTGCACCAGCCAGCACTCATGCCATGAATTCACCTGCTCATTTGCATTGGTTAATGGGAGGTTTCGCCTTCGGTGCTGTTTTTATGGCAACCGACCCTGTGACGGCAGCGCATACGCCTACGGGAAAAATCATTTATGGCTTGTTGATAGGCGCATTTACGGTTCTTTTAAGGGTCTTTAATCCTGCTTATCCCGAAGGCATGATGTTAAGTATTTTACTGATGAATGTCTTTGCGCCTTTGATTGATTATCTTGTTGTTGAAAGACATATTAAAAAGCGGATGAAACGGACATGAGCGACCCCCTCAGTATTTTTTAATAAAATAAAATTGAAATATCGTGCACTCAAATCGCTACACCTTTATATATGCAACCATTCTGTCGGCTCTGACAGCCGTGGCATTGGCGTTCAGTGCCGAAGGTTTAAAATCCTTTCAGGATGCGAATATCGCATTGGATACCAAAACCAATATCCTCCGTTCTGTGCGGGAAACAGCTACGGACAGAGCCACTATTGAAAAAACCTATACCGAGCGCATGACGGAAATGGTATTAGACGGGCAAGGCAAGCTCTTAGAAGGTGTGAAAGCGGCATCTGTCAATTTGAAAGATGAAGTAGCCAAACCTGCTGCCGCGCGCAAATTGCCTTTGTATATTTATACCTATACCGATGGTAAAAAATACTATATCGTACCCATGCGGGGTGTGGGTTTGTGGGGTCCTATTTGGGGTTATGTCTCGTTGGCAGATGATTTTGATACGGTATTTGGGGCAAATTTTGACCACAAAGGCGAAACCCCGGGCTTGGGCGCAGAGATTTCAGAATCGGCTTTTCAACAACAATTTCAAGGTAAAAAAATCATGTCGGGCGATAATTTCATTTCTGTCAATGTTGTAAAACCCAGTGCCAAAACGGATTATGGCAGCGAACATCGGGTAGATGGTGTTTCGGGTGGCACAATTACTTCGACGGGGACGGATAAAATGTTGAAAAATTGTATAGAACCCTATTTGGGGTATTTTAAAAAATTAAAGGGTCAATGACCCCCTCAGTATTTTGCTTGTTTTTAACCGTATTGTAGCTTCGGATTTATCCGAACCCGTTTGGACGGATTTATCCGTCTTGTGCGATTAAAATGACTAACTACGCCTTTTAAGGCGTAGGCGAGATGTTAAGATTTCTTCTGGCTTTAGCCGCACATCTTTTCAACATGAACAAGGTGACTGGCTAAAGCCGAAATTACTTTTAGCATTTTCCCTACGCCTTAAAAGGCGTAGTTAGTCATTTTAATCGCACAGGACGGATAAATCCGTCCAAACGGGTTCGGCTGAAGCCGAAGCTACGGGTACTAAAAATTATTTGAAAAATGAGTTCAGAAACAGTCAATCCAGTAAAACAAGAAGTGAAAAAAGCCGAACCGTTTTTTTCAAAGAAAAACATGCAAGTCCTGCGTGACCCCTTAGATGACCAAAACCCCATTACGGTTCAGATATTGGGCGTTTGCTCGGCATTGGCTGTTACCGTACAGGTCAAACCAGCTATCATCATGGCATTGGGCGTGACGGTTGTAACGGCATTTTCAAATCTCATTACCTCCTTGATACGGGACGGGATTCCCAATCGCATACGGATAATTGTGCAATTGATAGTCGTTGCTGTTTTGGTGACAATCGTTGACCAATTGCTCAAAGCCTTTATGTTTGATGTGAGTAAAAAACTTTCGGTTTTTGTGGGTTTGATTATCACCAATTGTATTGTGATGGGACGTTTGGAAGCGTATGCCATGTCGCAAAAGCCCTGGCCCTCGTTTCTTGATGGCATCGGCAATGGCTTAGGCTATGGGGCAATATTGGTAATTGTGGCTGTTTTTCGAGAACTGTTTGGTTCGGGGAAACTATTGGGCTATCAAATTGTGCCTGATGCCTTGTATAAAATGGGTTATGTGAACAATGGCTTGATGGTATTGCCACCCGCCGCTTTGTTTATGATAGGCATTATAATTTGGATTCAGCGATCGAAAAATAAGAAGCTGTATAATGTGAGTTAGGAAAGATTTAGGGTAGCGGTTTACAATTCTTTGATTTGTGCACAGATTTAGGGTAAGTTTTTTGAGAAATTTTGTCCCGATTTAGACTTTTTTTGCAA
>JAYUQN010001073.1:0-2471 GCA_043756725.1 Saprospiraceae bacterium | reverse complement strand
GGGCATCATGTACATGCGCAAGAGAAGGGTCTTGTAAAGCCTCTTCAAAAGACATTTTTTTTGTTTTTTCAATTTTTTCCATTAGGCAAATTTACGTTTTAATTTAAAAATATCATAAATTTTTTTGGGTGAATAATCTTCATATTTTCCATTAATAAGACCTTTAATATGAAAAGTAAGATTAATTTATAAACATTTTGACACTACGCATACTTTTCGCTTAAAATTCGATTGAGTTTTGCGATTTCTAAAGCCTCGTTAGAGGTGCAATATTGGTAAAAAGCACAAAATAGCCCTTTCTGGAGGGGCGTAGCCCTGTAATATTAGTTGATTTCAGGGCTACGCCCCTTAAAATACTGAGGGGGTGTCATCTTTACCAATATTGCAACTCTAACGAGGCTTTAGAAATCGCAAAACTCAATCAAATTTTAAGCGAAACGTATGCGGAGTCTCGTAATGTTTATGTTTTCGTAAATGTCGAGCTAAGTGCATGCGTTAGGCTTTTGAAACCTCACAGGTTTAACAGCGATTATTTATATTTTACTACTAAATCAAAGCATTGATTACAAACCTTGTATAAATAACAAAATAAAAACTATATCATTAACCCGTCTAAAAATGTCATATTCCTCTGTAAGATGGATTATACTTTTGTTCAGTCAATAAATGATGAGAACAGTTAAAAAATAAAGTATAATAACATTCTAAAAAATGAAGAAAATGAAAAATTTCATGCAGACATTTATGGTACTCGTCATCACACTCGCTTGCTTTTCACTCGCACAAGCTCAAACCAATGCCAAAACCCAAAGCAATATAAAACTCGGTGGCATGAATGAAATGCCTGCTACACTTAGAACTTCTATGACGCCAACAATGGGCAAACAAAGCATACAAGTTGCTTTTATAGAGGACGGTTGTGTCATTTCAGTTTCCCCTAACCAAGTCTATCAAGCTAATACGATTAATAACACTCTGGTTGAAATATCACAAGCCAAATTTGGAGAGAAAGTCAATGCAGGTAAACAATCGCAAGGTGTTAATTTTGGGGAGAGAGTCAATGCAGGTTTACAACAAGCAGGTAGCGTGGTCTCGAGTGGTGCAGGACTGATAGGTGGCGCAATACCGGGCGGAAGCATCGTATCGGCTGCCCTTTCAGCAGGTTCAAGCATGGTAAATGGTGGGGCAAGCTCCGCAGCTTATGCCGCAACTGGCAGAACAGCAGGATGGAATTTAAAAACCTCTCAAACGAGTATCCAACTACCCGATAACTTACCCGATGGCGATTATGAATTGACTTTTATCATTGCTGAAAACAGTAAAAACGGCTTGAAAGATACCTTAAAAACACAAGTGCGTTTAGGTTTCATGGTTGCACAAGGTGTTTTAAAAACCAAACATGATACGGTAAAAAACTCGATTAGTAATGTGCGGTAAAATACATTAAAAGCCTAAGTCAACAGCAATTCTGTCATTCCGACGTAGGAGGAATCTGGGTAAAAATCTCATCATTAAAAAAGCCCTTGTACAGGTGTACAAGGGCTTTTTTAATGATGGGTCTTACTTCCATCGCGTTTTTCTAAACTTTTTCCAAGTACGTTGCCTGTTGCTGACTGTTGAGTTTGTTACCTCCCAACCGTGTGGGAAGCAGTAAGAACATTCTTTTTTACAACAAATCAAACGGGCTATTTGCACATTTGATTGTTTGTTGGGTATGTCTGCAACACCCCATTCATTTAACCCAAAGGCTTTTTCTAATTGCTTTTTTCTTTTCATTGGAACATGTATTTAGGTGAGTACCTAATACAATGTGCCTTTTTTTTTGCAGTTTAACCGATTCATTTTAAAATTTACTTTTTCAAAAACGATTCAAAAAATCAGTTACATTTTTCGACTTGTTGAGGAACGGGACAATGCTGCACTAATTAGCACATTGGTATCAAAAACGAAGATACGGCTCATGATTCTGCCAATATTTCGTCTATAATGTCTTCAGTCAAACCATTTGCTTCGGCTTCTCTTCCAATTTCATCCATGCGTTGAAGCATCTCTTCAATGGCTTGTTTTCTAAATCTATTTTCCAACATCCTTTCAAACATCCTTTTCAAATCTTGCTTTTCTTGAGGCAAAGCTTGCCGATAAGCCAGTGCAAGGCTTTCTTCTAATTGGAATTTGAGTGTGAGTGTGGTCATGATTCAATATTTTTCTTATTTTTTACAAAAATAATTCTTTTTTCAGAATTGTACAATTTTTGTTTGAGGAGAAATCGTTTTAGTAACTGTTGAAAGCTAACACATACCCCTCAGTATTTTTAGGTTAAAAAAGCTAAAACCCACCATTAAACATCAATTTAATCCCATATTTTTGAACATTCGGCAAGTCTTTATAAGTCAATCGCCAGATATAATCTATGCGCAGGAAGCCAAAAATATTACCAAGCCCTGCACTCATTTCAAGGTAAGGTTGTTTAC
>JAYUQN010001072.1:0-2474 GCA_043756725.1 Saprospiraceae bacterium | reverse complement strand
GAAAATAGTTCAAAGAAAAAAGAAGAATAAACAAGCAAATCAATCTCGGAAAGCCAATAGGAAGAAATAGTTTTATTTCAAACCAAATTAATTGAAATACGATATGGCAAATCTAAAATCCAGTTTCCTCGGCATAAAATCGCCAAACCCGTTTTGGTTAGCATCGGCTCCACCGACGGATAAAAAAATCAATGTGCTCCGTGCGTTTGAAGCGGGGTGGGGTGGCGTGGTTTGGAAAACGTTGGGTCCTCAAATTAAAAATGTCTCCTCTCGCTATTCTGCTGTGGATTATGCGGGCAAGCGGGTTATGGGTTTCAACAATATTGAATTGATTTCAGATAGACCCCTTGCTATAAACCTCAAAGAAATACGGGAAGTGCTGAAAGAATTTCCTGACCGCGCGATGGTTGTTTCGCTCATGGCTGAAAACTCCAGAGAAGCGTGGCATGAGTTGATAAAACAAACTGAAGATACGGGCGCACATGGCATCGAGTTAAATTTCGGCTGTCCACATGGGATGAATGAACGCGGTATGGGGTCAACGGTGGGTCAAAATCCTGAAATTGCAAAAAAAGTGGTGGAATGGGTGATGGAAAAAGCGACCTTGCCCGTTATCACAAAACTGACGCCCAATGTGCATTCTGTTGTGCCTACGGGTAAGGCGGTTGTGGAAGCTGGTACAAATGGTTTATCGCTCATTAATACCATCCAAAGCATAACGGGTGTGGATTTGGATACTTTTGAAGTGCGCCCAAATGTGGGTGGGCAATCGGCTTATGGCGGCTATTGTGGACCCGCTGTGAAGCCCATTGCTTTGAAAATGCTTCATTCTTTAAGTAAAAACCCTATTTTTAATAAAATTCCCATCTCGGGCATAGGCGGTGTGACAACTTGGAAAGATGCGGCAGAGTTTATGCTGTTAGGCGCATCCAATGTGCAGGTATGTACAGCCGTCATGACGCATGGTTTCAGAATTATTGAAGAATTGACAAGCGGATTGTCAAATTGGATGGATGAAAAGGGTTTTAAAAATATAGACGATTTTGTTGGTCTTTCGGTGAAAAACGTAACGGATTGGGAAAAATTGGACTTAAATTACCACATTGTTGCCCATATTGACCAATCAAAATGTATTCATTGCGGCTTGTGCTACATCGCCTGTGAAGATGCAAGTCACCAATCCATTAATATACTGAGGGGGTCACCCTACAATGAATACACGATAAAAGAACCCGAATGTGTGGGTTGCAACCTTTGCAAATTGATTTGCCCTGTTGAAGATTGTATTACGATGGTTGAGCACAGGGTGGGAGAGGAATATCTGAATTGGACAGATTTTCAAGAAAGAGGTTTGCCTTTGAATAGTCATTAAATCTTTATGCGAATAATGTTTATCTTAACCCATTATTCGCATTTTTTGTAAATAAAAAGACAAAAAACCACTGAAATACTGTCTGAAAGGACTCCTTTGGAGAGGGGGGTTGATTTATCCTCAAAAAGGCTTAATTTTGTAAAAATTTTAATAAAATGGGAACTGTCATTGATAAAAATACACTTCGGGCGATGCTGCTTGAAATACTTTTAAAAGATAAAGCCTTATTAAAAGATATTCTTGAAGACCTCGTTAAACACGACCCTCATCTTTTAGAAGAATTCACTTCTACAAGCCTCTCTATGCTTGTAAATGAGCCGCCTGCTACATATAAAACCAAAGAAAAAAGTGCACAAAATACAGAAACAGAAGGTGTAAGTTATGAAGAACTTGATTTCTGGGTTGATAAACATTTTACAGAATATGAGGCTGTATTTAAAGCATTAGCATGAAAAAAATCTCCAAAGAAAATATTATTCGAATCAATGGGAAAACTATAAAGGCACATGGTGGAAACTTTGTACCTCCTTACAATTTCCTCCATGAATCGAATTTAGATTATCTAATTGACATCATTGACGCTGAAATGTTTGGCGAGCCTCTTTACCCCAATATCTGGGATAAAGCTGCCATTTATTTGTATAATATTATCTGCAACCATATTTTTTCAGATGGCAACAAACGAACAGGTTTGGAAACAATGCTATTGTTTTTATCTATAAATGGTTATAGAATAAAACATAATTTGCCGCATGATGAACTTTTAAACTTCGTTATAGAAGTAGCTTCTGGTCAAAAAACATTGGAAGAATGTCGGGAGTGGGTTAAAAATAACATTGAACATCTCTGATGATTATATTATAGGATTTTATTGTATTCTCACTTCTTTGAGTCGTTTTGGAAAAGAAAAACCAAGCTGAAAGTTGAGCACCACTGAAGACACTTTTTCTTTATGCCAAATAGCGGTTTTTGTTTGAGAATCATAATCGTAACAACTTATTGGTACGCTTAAAAACAAACCTCTTGCTCCCAGCATAAAATTATTACCTAAATAATATTGCCATGACAAACCCAATGAAGGGCTAATGGTATGAACATCAAA
>JAYUQN010001071.1:0-2476 GCA_043756725.1 Saprospiraceae bacterium | reverse complement strand
GATTGTTCTACCCTTTGATACGAATAGCCGTTAAAAATCTCTTTGTTTTCAGCGTGTTCCATCATCGCTGCCACATTTTTCAACGCTCCTTTTACGTGATAATTAAACTGGTCTTCTTTTTCAGCCCGCGCATCCAAAATAAATTGTAACTGCAACGTCATAACCCCGATGACCGCTACTGTCAATAAACCGATGATTAACCATATTATCTTTTGATTCATAATTCGTCTGGTGAAATTAATATTACGTAGTAAAATTCGTTTAACCGAATATTCAAAAATCGTTTACAAAGTTAAGAGTAAAGAAGACTAAATATTTTATTTTAACACAACTTTAACCCCTTAAAGCAATGATAAATTATCATGCTTTCAGCTTGATGGAGTGTTCGCACCATGAATGATAAATGATAAATTTGCAAGTGTTTTAACTGTTGAAATATTGTGCAAAGTTGACCATTTTATGACTCAATACTGCTCCATAGGAGTTCCTACGGAAAGGGGGGGTAAAAACACTATTTCCAATATGATTTTTATCTTTGTGAGTCGTAACACGGACTTCAGTCCGTAGGTGCGTAAATGTATACCAAGTTATTAAATTTACTTATTAACCATTCACGGGCTGAAGCCCGTGCTACGATTTACACAATGAAAAAAGGTATTCTTTTAATTATCCTAAACGTATTGAGCTTTACGCTTTTCAGCCAAACTAACAATATCATCACCGCTGAAAATATTAAAAAGCATATCAGCTTTTTAGCGTCTGATAAATTGGAAGGGCGAGGCACTTCGACAAAAGGAGAGCAAAAAGCGGCGAAATATATTGCCAAACAGTTTAAAAAATTGGGTCTGAAAGGCTCTGGTACTGAGGGGGGGTATTTTCACAAATATGAGTATGCCAAAGTCACAAATCCGCACGCCAATGACGACCCGAATATGCCCAAACAGAAAAGCCAAAATGTGGTCGGCTTTCTCGATAATGGGGCTGAATTTACCATCGTTGTAGGGGCGCATTATGACCATTTGGGTAGAGGGTTGGATAAAAATTCGCTCGACCCCAATCCAGAAGGTAAAATCCACAATGGCGCAGATGATAATGCTTCGGGCACGGCAGGTGTTATTGAATTAGCTCGTTTTTTTACTAAAAATGGTAAAAAAGAACCGTATAATTTCCTTTTTATGTGCTTTTCAGGTGAAGAATTAGGGCTTTTAGGTTCTAAAAAATTTATCGAATTTCCCAGTTTTGACTTGTCGAAAGTAAATTATATGCTCAATATGGATATGATTGGGCGTTTCAGAGACGATAAAGGCTTGATGGTGCAAGGCGTAGGTACATCCAGTTTGTGGGTGAAAATGTTAGACGTTTTCTCCAAAGGAGTCCATTCGGAAAAACCCGATTTCAAAATTATCCAAGATTCATCGGGCATTGGACCTTCCGACTATACCTCTTTTTATCTGAAAGGCATCCCCGTTATTGGTTTTTTCACAGGGCAACATACCGACTATCATAAGCCCAGTGATGATATTGAAACGCTTAATTTTGAAGGTGAAAAACGCATTTTGGACTTTGCCGTGCGCCTTATTGAAGGCACTTGCACATTCCCGAAGATGGATTTTCAACAAACCAAACAACCGCAAAACCAAGCGCGGAATTTCAAAGTAACGATGGGTGTAATGCCCGATTATGCTTTCGATAAAAAAGGCATGCGGGTTGACGGTGTGACGGATGGCAGACCTGCCGCCAAAGCAGGTTTGAAAATGGGTGATATTATTGTGAAAATTGGGGATTTGGATATTGAAAATGTGTATGGCTATATGGATGCGTTGGGGAAGTTTAAAAAAGGAGAAACGACTAAGGTGGTTGTGAAAAGAGGTTCAGAAGAATTAATTGTAGTAATAACTTTTTGAATTTCATGAAATTGAACTGATTGTAATATAACTAATTGATAATTATATAGTTAATTACGCAACCAGTTCATTATTAATAAATTCAGATTTTGCAACCCACTGTATCTGCGACTTTATTCGCCAAATGGGAACTCGGTGAATAAAGTCGCAGATACAGTAAGTTACAAATCCTAAAACCACTTTCACTTTAGTATAAATAGTTTGATAAAAACAGAGGAACAAGTTTCAGATTAATTTAAGGTTATAGAGCCAGAACACCCTCCATCATTGGATGTACAAGAGCAGCTCTGTCTCTTACAATTTTCAAGAATAGTCAAACTACACGTGCGACAGACATTTTGAACACTTGATTCACAAGTATGACTACAACCAGCATCCTCAACCAAATAATATGTTTTATCATCTTTAATTTTCTTATCTCCAACAGGAATACCCACAGTTAAAGCATATCCATCTGTTTTAAAAGCTATTGTTTTAACATAGAATGATTTAGCTTCCTTTGAATAAAGCAATTCAGTCTCATTAATCTCAAACTCTGTATCAATAAGAGCGTCTAAACGTTCATGCATCAC
>JAYUQN010001070.1:0-2477 GCA_043756725.1 Saprospiraceae bacterium | reverse complement strand
TCAAGTTAAATTCGTTAAATTCGTAGATTTCCTACGTAATTCAGAAAATTTTTCATGAAAAAACTCTTTACAAATCTCACTTTTTGGGTTTTAACCGCCATCACAGCAGGCATTTTATTAGGTCATTACAGACCCGATTTAGCTTTATACCCGATTTTAGACAACGATTGGAAACAGATGTTTTTAGGGCAGGAACTGAAAGTAGGCAAAACTTTCAGCGAATTCCTCGGCGGTTTGTTTATTTCAGTGGTAAAACTTTTCATCAATCCTATCATCTTTTTGACCATCACTTTGGGCATTGTGTCTATGGGCGATTTGAAAAAAGTGGGCAAATTGGGAGCCAAATCCTTGCTTTATTTCGAGGTTGTCACCACACTCGCATTGTTAATCGGTATCGTCGTTGCCAACGTCATACGCCCGGGCGATGGCGTTTCGGCAGAGGGAGTGACGGGCGACATTTCAAAATATACGCAAAGTGCAGCAGAATTTAGTTGGTGGAAATTTTTACAAGATAACTCAACCTTGCAAGTTTTGATAGTGGCTTTGTTGACGGGCATCGGTTTGTCGTATTATGAAGGGCGTCAAAAGGTTGTTGATGTTTTCAGTAAAATCTCAAAATGGGTTTTCAAAGGCTTGCATAAAGTCATGCTTTTTGCGCCTATTGGGGCTTTTGGCGGCATGGCTTTCACCATCGGAAAATATGGTTTAAAAACGCTTTTGCCTTTGATGAAACTCATGGTAACGGTTTATACGACGATGGCAATTTTCATTTTTGTTGTGTTATGGGGCATTTTAAGGTATTATAAAATCAATTTATGGTCATTTTTGAAATATATCCGCGAAGAGTTGTTGATAGTGTTGGGCACATCGAGTTCAGAAGCGGCTTTGCCTAATTTGATGGAAAAACTGGAGCGTATGGGTTGCTCAAAATCGGTGGTGGGTTTGGTTGTCCCTACGGGCTATTCTTTTAATTTGGATGGCACAACAATTTATCTATCTATGGCAGTGATTTTCCTTGCCCAAGTTTTCAACGTGCATCTTGATTTGACGCAAATGCTGACCATAATTGGCATTTTAATGGTCACTTCAAAAGGGGCAGCAGGCGTAACGGGCAGTGGTTTCATCGTTTTAGCTTCTACTTTAACGGCGGTGAAAGTGATTCCAATTGAAGGTTTGGCTTTGCTTTTAGGCGTGGACAGGTTTATGTCGGAAGCGCGGGCTATTACCAATTTCATAGGCAATGGCGTTGCAACGATTTTTTTAGCGAATAATGAAAAGGAGTTTGACCGTCAGAAAATGAATTATGCTTTTGGGCATATTGAGGAAAGTGAGGATATTTTGATTGATAATTTAAGTTGATTGTTGTATTGTTGTATTGTTATATTGTTTGGTGAAACGCCAACAATACAACAATACAACAATATAACAATATAACAATACAACCATATAACAATACAACAATTTACAACCCCCCAAACCATTTAGCCACCAAAAAAGCTGTTCCCGCTGCCAACGCCCCAATCATCGCCGTTTGCCAAGCCCCTTTAAAAGGTTCTTGCCCAATCACTTTGCTTTTCAAATAGCCAAAAATGGTTAATGCAAGAAGGGTTACCACAACCGACCAATAAAAAGCCGTTTGAATATTGTCATTTAAAGCATAAGGTGCAAGCGGCACTAAACCACCTACGACATAAGACAAACCAATATTGAGCGCGGCACGACGCGCCCGTTTTTCATCGGGTTTTTCAAGACCGAGTTCAAAACGCATCATGAAATTCACCCATTTGTCGCGGTCTTTCGCCAGTTCTTCAACGATGATAATTTGCGATTCTTTGCTCAAACCATAAGCCTCAAACACTTCACGGACTTCTTCTTTTTCACGCTCTGGATACAAATGTGTTTCTTCATATTCTCGTTTGAGTTCCGAATTGTAATGGTCAATTTCTGTTTTACCTGATAAAAAACCACCTAAACCCATTGCAATGGAGCCTGCTATGATTTCAGCAATACCCGCCGTTAAAATGATATGCGTATCTTTTACAGCCCCGCTCAAACCTGCGGCTAAAGCAAAAGGGACGGTTAAACCATCGCTCATACCAATGACAATGTCTTTTAAAAGGGCAGAACTTTGAAAATGCTTTTCATCGTGGTGATGGGGTTGAATTTCGTGGTGAAGGTGTGTATCCATAATGATGATAGGTTGGTATATTTTAAGGAGTAAAGGTAAAAAAATTTTGGAAGTAAAAGCAGAATGTTAATAACTCTCCAAGAATTAGGTATTCTGTCCATTACCTATATCTTTTTAAGGATTAATTATCAACTGGTTATTATAAACATTTTGACACTACGTGTCAGGAAGAGATGTTAAAACTTGTGGTTATACATGAAACGGGGTAAAATCCCGAAAAGCGGAGACGTTGCAGTGCAACGTCTCTACGTCATTTCACATCACATTTTGAGGTGTTTGCCTATGTAGA
>JAYUQN010001069.1:0-2479 GCA_043756725.1 Saprospiraceae bacterium | reverse complement strand
GCGGCTTGCAAAGACTTGAATATCCCCGTCCAATCACCTTTTGTGGTGAAAGAAAAACGCAGTGAAAAGGAATTCATTTTTGACAAGGGAACGACGGTTTTATCAGACATCCATGTAAAGTTGCGTTTTCAACCTATCAATAAAAATCAAGTACGCCTTGCATGGGATTTGAATATTGAAAATCCAGAGGATGATAACCATTGGAGTTTGAGAGTAGATGCCCTAACAGGTAAAGTTTTAAATAAAACTTCTTGGACAAGGCAATGTGCGTTTCATCCAGAAGCTTTTCATCGCACGGAAGATTGTTCAGATACGCCCTACCCTATACGTTCGGATGTCGGCACTAACATAAAATCTGAAATCCAAAATCCAAAATCTGAAATCGAAACGGTTGTGGGTGAAGGGAATTACCGCGTTTTTGCATTGCCTATCGAAAGCCCAGCCCATGGACAACAGACTTTGGTGGCAAGCCCTGCAGATGCGAAGGCTTCGCCTTATGGGTGGCACGATATAAATGGTGTAGCTGGGGCTGAATATAGAATCACAAGAGGCAATAATACCCATACCTATTTAGATGTCAACAATGATGATGCGAGTGACACGGGCGAACCAAATGGGGGCACTAATTATACATTTGACTATAAATTTGTAGTGGACGGCGAACCCGACACAAACAAATTGGCGGCACAGACCCAGTTGTTTTATATGACTAACATGATGCACGATATTTTTTTCAACTATGGTTTTAACGAAGCAGCGGGTAATTTCCAATTAAAAAACTATACGGGCGTACTTGGAGCCAATGATTATATCCGAGCAGAAGCCCAAAAAGGGTCAAAATCAGCTTCCCCCAGTATCAATAATGCTAAATTTACGCCGACACCAGACGGCTCAATTGGGCGTCTCCAAATGTTCATTTGGTCACGTCCAGAAGACCTTTTAAATATTACGGCTCCCGCTTCGGTAGCAGGCTCGTTTAAAACAACCAATGCCAATTTTGGTGCGCCCATTACAACAAGCTCTATTTCAGGGTCTGTTGCCGTTGTTAATGATGGAACAACAGCACCCACACTTGGGTGTAAGCCCTTAACAAATACTAATTTAACAGGTAAAATAGCACTGATTGACAGAGGCGACTGCACTTTTAGTGAAAAAGCGTATAACGCTCAATTAAAAGGGGCTATTGCTTGCATTTTTTGTAATGTTGATGAAGATCTTAGCTTTAGAATGAGTGGGTTAACAAATGCTAATTTGGTGACAATTCCAGTGGTGCTTATTAAAAAAAGTGATTGCAATAAAATAAGAACTTTAACAGAAAGTGGTTTAAGGGTTTCAATTGGTCGTCCTACAAATCCTACAGGGCCCAATTTCTTGGATGGCGATTTTGATAATGGTATCATCGCCCATGAATATGCTCATGGTATTTCAAGTCGTTTGACAGGCGGGCGGCTCAATTCTGATTGTTTAAACATTGGCGAACAGACAGCGGGCGAAGGTTGGAGCGACTTTTTAGCTTTAGCAGTCACCGTTAAAGCTGGAGATAGAGCCAACACGTCAAGAGGCTTAGCAACTTTTGTGCAACGGCAACCCAACACTGGTTTAGGAATTCGGCGCTATCCTTTCACAACGGATATGAAAATCAATTCTTTAACTTATGACCAAATAATTTATGATTCGCAAGAGCACAATGTCGGTGAAATTTGGACTGCCACTTTGTGGGATTTATACTGGGCAATGGTTGATAAATATGGGTGGGATGCCAATATTTTTAATGTCAATAGTGGAAATGGTAAAGCGATAAAATTAGTGATTGATGGTATGAAAATGCAACCTTGCAACCCTGGCTTTATAGATTCTCGGGATGCCATCATAGCAGCCGATAAAGCCAATAATAATGGCGATAATCAGTGCATTATATGGGAGGTTTTTGCGCGCAGAGGCATGGGTTTTAACGCTGAACAAGGTGAAAGTAGCAGTTATTCTGACGGTACTGAGGGGTTTGAAAAATTACCTCAATGTATCAAACAGTTGAAAATGACTAAAAAAGCCACTGATTTGATTAAACCGGGTGAAGTCATTACTTACAACCTCACTGTTACCAATCATAAAGGCATTTCAGCAACAAATATAGTTGTAACCGATAATTTACCACCTTCTACGACTTATCTTGCCAACTCTGCAAATAGACAAGTCACAGTAGCTAATGGTATTTTAACATGGACTATTCCAGAGCTGAAAACCGATTCTTCTATCACTCTCACTTATAAACTGAATACAGATGCCAATAAAAAATCCATCGCTCAGTTTTCTGACGATATGGAAACTGACGAAAGCAAATGGGTGGTAGATCAATTGAAACCCAGCGACGCTTTTTGGAGCATTTCAGAATTGCAAAGCCGCAGCGGTAAAAATTCTTTTTATGTGCCTTATCAAACCACTGAAGCAGCCGACCAAACTTTGACTACTAAAAATGCTGTTA
>JAYUQN010001068.1:0-2481 GCA_043756725.1 Saprospiraceae bacterium | reverse complement strand
ATACGAGTTCGGATAAATCCGAAGCTACGTGTTATACGAGTTCGGATAAATCCGAAGCTACGTGTTATACGAGTTCGGATAAATCCGAAGCTACGTTAGTTGCGTTAATTCCCCAACGCTTTCTGTAAGCTTTTTTTCGCAATCAACAAATCATACATAGCTTGTCTGACGTTTTGTTGTGCTTGGTAAATATCCCGTTCAGCGGTTGTGACTTCAAGACTCGAACCCACACCCTCTTTGTATTTTTTTTGGGTGACATCATAGATTCTCTGGGCTAAAGCGAGATTTTTCTCTTGATTTTCGAGGTTTTTCTGCGCATTGTTGATAGCAATTCGGGAATTTGCGACTTGAAAATTTATGACCCTTTCTACATCGCCCCGCACCATACGGAACTGTTCGAGCGCCAATTGAGCGCGCTGCATTTTAATTTTTTTCTCCCCATTGTCCCAAATATTATAGTTCGCTTTCAAGCCAATAACGGAGGTGGGAATACCGAATAAGGAATTCAATTTATTGCCTTGAAACGCATATTGATAGCTGCCAAAAACGGCAACTGTGGGTAAAGCAGCGGATTTTTGAAGCTCTACATTAATATCTAAAAGTTTTTCAGTGGCTTCCAATTCCTTGATTTCAGCGCGTTTGTTGTAGTCAATCACCTCGTTGACGTCCAAATCTGTGAGGGATTTCAGGAGCGAATTAATATCATCCGTCAATTCCAATTGCTTTTGAATGGGATAGCCAATCGTTAGTTTTAAGGCGTTGAGTGGTATTTCTCTTTGCCGAATTAAGAACTCCCGTTGTGCTTTTAGGTTATTGATAGAAAACTCTAACCTATCCACATCCAATTGTTCTATAAAACCTGCTTTGTAGGTGGCGCGCACATCTACAAAGGTTTTTTCGAGGTTTGTGATATTTTTATCAATGGTTTTCACATTTTCATCAAGCAAAAGCGTGGGCATATAAGCATCTATGACAATGTTACGGAGCGAATCCCGCTTTTTATTCAACTGAATATCCACCAAAGTTTTATAATACTTTGCTGCCCGAACAGCTACCAAATAGCTGCCACTGAAAAGCAATTGACTGACCGTAATGCCCCCATTGAAATTATTTTTCAACTGAAATGACAATCTTCCATCTGTGGCAGGCGGGTTAAAAGGAGCAGCCGTGATGCCTGCTTTTCTTTCTAAAGCGGCAAAGCGGTCCTGCGTGTAGGTATTGGAATAGAGCGAGATAGGGTCATTACCAAAGCCTAAAGCGGCAGCCGGCAAGGAAGGACGCACTAAAAAGTGCTGTAAATTAACTTCTGCATCTACTTTCGGTAAGCCTCCTGCTTTGCTTTGCTTGATTAGCAAATCAGCATCGTTGATGTTCAACTTTCCTGTTTTGATAGCCGTGGAATTGTTGAGGGCGTACGAGATAGCGTCTTCGAGGGACATGCGCGTTACATTTTGGGCATATCCCCCCCTCAGTAAAAAGGTAAAAAAGACAACAGTTAGGGTGATTTTCTTAACCATACAGTATTGATTTAACGTATTTTATAATGTTTGCCTTCTATATTTTTAAAAAAGTATCCAATCTTTCTTCCAATTTTTTCAGCCCTTTTGCGGTTGCAATGCCGTGAATATGATAGACGAGATACTGCTTAAATAATTTTACTTTATCGTACTGTTTTATTGGAAACATATCATCATCAACAATACACATCATTTTGCTGACATACAATTTGGCGATAATATCGGTATCCACTTCCACTCTATACAGTCCTTCATTTTTGCCGCGCTCCAAATTTAGTTTAGTGCTGTTGTAGATACGGTCATTCATGGCTTTCTCGAAAGTATCCCAGATATCACGATAATATTTTTTCAAATCATAAAGTATCGCTTGTGCCGACATAAGCTTGCTCAGCTCAGCAATAGCATGTTTGGCGATGTTAAAAACTTCGTCTATGGCATCTTTTGAGTGGGTAAAACTATGTTTCATAATTTCAACATCTTGATTTTCAGCGGTTTGCATAATTTGCGCCAATAAATCGTTTTTATTGTCAAAAAACTGATACAATGTTTTTTTTGACATACCTAACTCGCGCGCAATGTCATCCATTGTCACGCTCTTGATACCGTATTTAAAAAACAAAATTTCTGTACGTTGTAATATCGCTGCTCTTGTTTCTATCATAATGGGTGCAAATTTATAACAAGGAAACGATGGAAACAAATTTTAGTTCAAAAGTTTCCAAAGTTTTTTTAGTAGAGAAACACCCCTCTCCATAGGAGTCCCTTTGGACAGTATTTTACATAAAAAAAGCCGCTCGAAAGCAGCTTTTTATCTTTTATTTATACATGAAACGGGGTAAAATCCCGAAAAGCGAAGACGTTGCAGTGCAACGTCTCTACGTCATTTCACATCACATTTTTAGGTATTTTGCCTAAGTAGAGACGTTGCACTGCAACGTCTTGGCTTCATTTTTTTTGCTAAATT
>JAYUQN010001067.1:0-6513 GCA_043756725.1 Saprospiraceae bacterium | reverse complement strand
GTAAAACGGATGAAAGTGTTAATACAGTCACGTTTTCACCTGTTTTAAGATTGACTGAAACGACCAATATTACAAGCATTAACTACGCTAAAAAGTTTAAAATTGTGAGCGATGGTACGGATTGGTGGATTTATAACGAATAAGAAATAGCGTTCTCTTAGTACCGCATTTGTGATTTTAAAAAAAGTAGTTTCAGGCTTTCAAAAATAGGAAGAAACCGATGTTTACAGTATCTATAAATAGACAATTTTCTTTTTCAATAAAGCGACTGCTTTTGTTGTTGGCAACGACAATAAACGCAGCCGCTTTGTTTGCTCAAACAGATCTTAAAGTGGGTACTACCCCCGGCAGTATCTCTCCTTCTGCTGTGTTTGAAGCTGCAGCTACAACCAAAGGTATGCTTATACCCCGTGTGACAACGGCTCAGATGAACGCTATCAGCGCGCCTTCGCTGGGTTTGATGGTTTTCAATACAAACCTGAATTGTTTGCATTTCTATTTTAGTGGGTGGAAAAGCCAATGTGACCCTGCCAACTTAGGGGCGTGGTCTCTTTTAGGAAATAGTGGTACGGTTGACGGTACGAATTTCATCGGTACAACAGATAACATACCCCTCAGTATCCGCGTCAATAATCAAAAAGCAGGGCGTGTTGACCATCTTTTAAATAATGCTTTTTGGGGCTATCAAGCAGGCAATGCCATCACTTCGGGCACGGACAATGTGGCTATGGGTACAACGGCTTTGTCAACCATGACAACAGGTACTCATAATGTTGCCATTGGCGGACAATCGGCATTGAGCAATACAACAGGCATTAGAAATGTGACTTTGGGTTATCACTCAGGTCGGAACGGTACTTTCAGCAACAGCATTCTGATTGGCTATCAAGCAGGTCTACAAAATGCGGCGAGCAATAATGTGTTTATGGGTTCGCTGTCTGGTTCTTTGACAAATACAGGTGCAGACAATATCGCCTTAGGGTATCTGTCGTTGTTTAGCAATATCTCAGGGGCGAACAACGTCGCCATAGGTTCAAGTGCCTTAACAACCGTTAATGGTTGGGGCAATACAGCCGTCGGTTTTAGGTCGGGCATGTCTATGCAAATAGCCAATGCCAATGTTGCAGTCGGAGACAGTGCGCTTTTAAACAATGTATTAGGCAGCAATAATACAATGCTTGGTTATCGTTCAGGTGAATGGGCAACGGGTTCAAATAATATCGCTATTGGCTATAATGCCCAACTGCCTGTAAGTACAGCAAGCAACCAATTAGCACTGGGTAGTTGGCTCTATGGAACAGGTGGATTTTTAGGTATTAATACCATTAATCCGCAGTATAAACTCGATATTGATGCTCAAACAGGTAGTTCAGGCAATCCTTTACGTCTGCTTGGTTTGAACGCAGGGGCAACTTCCGACTCTATCATATCTTCCAACAGCGGCATTCTTCGCCGTCTAAGCATTGCACAAGTCTTGGGCAATGCTTGGAATATTGCAGGGAATAGTGGCACAGTAGCGGGTACAAATTTTCTGGGTACGATAGACAATATCCCCCTTAGTATCAGAATTAACAATCAGAAAGCAGGGCGTATTTCATCTACTGGTGAAACTTATTTAGGCTATCTAAGTGGTAATGCAATAACTACTGGAACGTATAATACTTTTATAGGGGATAATGCGGGGACAGCAACGACTAATGGCAGTCAGAATGTTGGTGTAGGGAGTACTGCCCTTATTGACAATATAGGAGGCTCTAATAATACAGCCGTGGGCGAATCCGCTTTAGAAAGGAATACAAGTGGTAATAATAATGTAGGAGTAGGTCGGTCTGCTTTACATGATAACTCAACAGGTGGAAATAATACCGCTATAGGCTTGGAATCACTTGATCTTAGTATGGCTTCGGGAAATACGGCAGTGGGTTATCAAGCAGGGAGTTTGATTACATCAGGCTCAAACAATATTACAATTGGCTTGGGTGCACAAGTACCCACAGCTACTGCCAGTAATCAATTGAGTATTGGTAACTGGATATATGGGGTGAGTGGTAATATAGGGATTGGCACAGCGTCCCCTCTCAGTACAGCACGCCTACAGGTTGAAAACACAGGCTCAAATTATGCCCTTTATGCCCCTACCAATACAAATAGAAATTATTTTGCAGGCAATACCGCTTTTGGGGGTTATTCAAGCAATCCTAACGATATTAGCCTATTGTGGGGAAGCACTGCGGTGGATAATGTCATAGGTCTTCAAAAAGACTTCACGAGTTTCACAGCAGGTACGCTCTATCGCGGACTTTCAACTGTTTTGAGACTTTCACCCTCTTCAAATATTTCTAATCTCATTCATGGTTTGACGAATGATATCCAAACCAATGCCTCCTCTACGGGCAATTTCACCTCTTTAATCCGTGCGGTTGGAGGAGATTTTAGGCATTATGGTTCGGGTACGGTCAGTGAAGTTGAAGGTTTAAACGCTCATGTCGGTAATTATGGTTCGGGTACGATAACCGACGCTTATGGTGTTCAAGCACATGTTTTTAAAAGCACAGGCACAATTACAAACGCTTATGGTGGTCAATTTTTGGCATGGGGCGGTTCAACAGCCAATTATGGATTGTATTCAAATCCTGCTAATTCAGCCACGAATAATTATATGTATTATGGAACAATGGTTGGTAGCACCAATACAGATTGGGGTATTTATCTAACAGGCGAGGATAAAAATTATTTTAGTGGCAACGTGGGTATTGGCTGTACGGCTCCTCAATACAAGCTGCATGTGGTAGGCGATATTGCTGCAAGTGGTATTTTAAGGGCAAGTTCTGCCACTGTTTCAACTACCATAACAGCTTGTTCCGATTTTCGTTTCAAGACAAATATTACCCCCCTCAGTAATGCGCTCCAAAATGTCATGAAATTGCAAGGTGTTACTTACGATTGGCTTAAAAAAGAGTTTCCAGACCGCTATTTCAATGATAGAAAACAAATTGGCATCATTGCGCAAGAGCTTGAAAAAGTATATCCAGAATTAGTGAATACCGATGAAAAAGGGTATAAAAGCGTGGATTATTCTAAAATGACACCCATTTTAGTAGAAGCCATAAAAACCCAACAAGTGCTCATTGAAACGCAAAAAAAAGACATAGATGATTTAAAAAATCAAGCCCATATTACACAACAGAACATAGATACTTTGAAAAAACAACTGGCTCAATTTTCACTTCAATTAGAGGCTTTAGCTAAAAAAAATGATTGATAAGTTCTATTTTGATAAGCTTTCCGAAAGGCTTACAATGGAAAATTAGGGTCTATAAATTTTATATAAAAAAACACTCTCAATACTGAGGGGGTGTAAATTGAATAAAAAATGCGTGTTTTTAATCTATTTATATTCTTGGCTTTTCAATTAAGCCTCAATGCTCAAAACATGGGCATCAAACTCGCTGCTGCTACTACGCCTAATACAACTTTAGATGTCAATGGCTCAATAGCTTTTCGAGAAGGTACAGCACTGGCTTTATCCCTTGCTGTTAATAATGATGTGAGTCTGGGCAATTACTCATTCTACCGCATCACACAACCCGTTGCTATGGCTTTTAGCATTACGGGTTTTTCAGGCGGGCAAGATGGGCGTGTTTTAACCATTATCAATGCGACAACACAAATCTTGACTTTGACGCACCAAACCACTTCCACTTCTTTAGCTGCCAATCAAATCAATACAGGTGGGTCAAATATTAACCTTCCTGCCAATGGCGTGGCTACTTTAATTTATAATTTAACTTTGACTAAATGGGTTGTAACAAATGGCTTTGGTATCACCAATAATTGGGCTTTGACAGGCAACGGTGGCACAACGGCAGGTACTCATTTTGTAGGTACTACCGATGCTCAAGCCCTCGTTTTTAAAACCAATAATACGGAAGCGATGCGATTGCTGACCTCTGGCAATGTGGGTATTAATACGCCGACACCTCAAAATAAACTCGATGTGGCAGGCGGCGTTGTGATAGGCTCTACGTATGCAGGTGTAAACACCGCTCCTACAAATGGGCTACTCGTGGAAGGACATGCAGCTCTGGGTTCCACGTTAAAAGTAGGCACGACGCCTTCAAGTATTAACGCCAGTTCGGCTTTAGAAATAGAAAGCACGACCAAAGGTTTTGTGCCCCCTCGCATGACAACGGCTCAAATGAATGCCATAGCTTCGCCATTAGTGGGTTCAATTGTCTATAATACGACCTTAAATTGTTTGCATCAATATAAAACAACCGTAGGGTGGGAGAGTTTTTGCAATTCAGCGGTTGCTTATACGTATGAAGCCACCCAAACAGCCATTTTATCGCAATCTTTTAGTAGCGCATTTGCCAATATACCCGGTGTGGGGTCGCTCACGGTCACTGTTCCAAGAACGGGTACTTATACCATTACAGCTCGAGGCTATTTCGCCAGTGGCACAGCGACTTCAAGCACATCTAACTTAGGGGCACAAGGCAGTTTTAAGCTCGTTGTGGATGGCACAAGCTATGAAGAATCCTATTTAGCGAGTGTTGGTGTGTATAATTCATCGGGTTCTACTAATTTTAGCCCCGTCTGTACGCAAGGGACGATTGTAAAAATCTTGACTTTAACAGCGGGTTCTCATACGATGAGCATTCAAGGGCGAAGCTGGTTTGGCACAAATTGCACTACCGCAAGTTGGGGCGTTTCTACTGCAAGCTTCTCTGGTTCTGGTTCGACAGATGCGGCTTGGTGTAAACTTGTTGTTGTTGAAAATTAAAAACTTATGAGAAATTTAATCATTGTCTTTTTTATAGCATGCCCTATACACATCAATGCTCAGAATATGGGTGTTAAACTGGCTGCTGCTACTACACCTAATACCACTTTAGATGTGAATGGCTCAACGGCTTTTCGCGAAGGATTGGCTTTGGCATTGTCAAATGGTGTAAATACGGATGTGTCTTTAGGTGATTACTCCTTTTTTCGTATTACGGGTCCCACAGCCGCTTATGCCCTTACAGGTTTTACAAACGGTAAAGATGGGCGTGTTTTAACACTCATAAATGCCACGTCTCAAACCTTAACCCTGACACATGAGGCTACCTCTTTGGCTGCCAATCAAATCAGCACAGGTGGTTCAAATTTAGTTTTATCTCCCAACGGTGTGGCTATTTTAGTGTATAATAGCACGCTGACTAAATGGGTTATGACAGGTGGGCAAGGTATGATATACAATTGGGCTTTAACAGGCAATGGCAGCACGACAGCGGGTACGCATTTTATTGGCACAACCGACGCTCAAGCCCTCGTTTTGAAAGCCAATAATACAGAAGCGATGCGCCTATTACCTTCTGGCAATGTCGGTATTAATACACCAACTCCTCAAAATAAACTCGATGTGGCAGGCGGTGTTGTTATCGGTACATCGTATGCGGGTGTAAGCACTGCGCCTACAAATGGGTTACTTGTGGAAGGACACGCCGCACTGGGTTCCACGTTAAAAGTAGGCTCTACGCCTTCAACTATTAACGCCAGTTCAGCCTTAGAAATAGAAAGCACGACCAAAGGTTTTGTGCCACCGCGTATGACAACGGCTCAAATGAATGCCATAGCTTCGCCTTTAGTGGGTTCACTCATCTATAATACGACACTCAATTGTTTGCATCAATATAAAGCAACTGTAGGGTGGGAGAGTTTCTGCAATTCAGCCGTTGCTTATACGTATGAAGCTACCCAAACATCTATTTTAACGCAATCTTTTGGTAGCGCATTTGCCAATATACCCGGCGTTGGGTCACTTTCTGTTACAGTTCCAAGAACGGGAACTTATACGATTACAGCCCGAGGCTATTTTGCAAGCAGTGAAACAACAACGAGTGGCTCCAATTCGGGGGCACAAGGCAGTTTTAGGTTGGTAGTGGATGGTGTCAATTATGATGAATCTTATTTAGGCAGTGTGGGTATTTACAATTCAAGTGGCTCTTTTAATTTTTGGGGCTTAGGCACACAAGGCATTATTGTAAAAATTCTAACTTTAACAGCGGGTTCCCATACATTGAGTCTTCAAGGTAGAAGTTGGTCTGGCACAAACTGTCCAAGCTCTACGTGGGGGATTGACACGACGGGTTACGTTAATTCAAGCGGCGTAGAAGCGGGTTTGTGTAAATTATTTATTGTTGAAAATTAAGCTTTATTTCACCATAATATATAAATAAAAGCGACTTTTCAAATGAAAAGCCGCTTTTATTCGTTCGTAGGTTTACTAAACCGAATGAGGCAGACATTGTAACTTATTAAATATCAATGTGTTATATTTAAAACAAAATTTTTTGAACACTAATGATAAGGAATTGGAACAAAATTTTATCCCTTATTTACCTTCCGCCGCGCGCCTGAAACCCAATCGTCTTCTTATTATTGAAAACCAAGTCCGATTTGTCCAACCGCAAGTGATCCACATCTTGCATCGTCAACAGATTAAGTACCCCCTCAGTACGTTCCTCC
>JAYUQN010001066.1:0-18964 GCA_043756725.1 Saprospiraceae bacterium | reverse complement strand
CATCTAAAACTCTCGAAATACTGAGGGGTATCTTATCTTTGTTTTTTTACAAAATCTAAACAAAATGAAATCTCTAATTCAAGTTATTTTCTTCATTTCCGTATCTTTTCATTTCACCCTAAAAGCACAAACCGCTTTTCTTCCCGAAATCCAAAAATTTGACTCTACAAATTCTAAAATACTGTCCAAAGGACTCCTAACGGAGAGGGGTCAAATTCTGGCGTATGGTAGTTCCACCATCCGCTTTTGGGCGAGTGCGGATAAAGATTTGGCTTTTGATAATTTGAAAGTTATCAATCGAGGCTTTGGCGGCTCAAAAGCGGATGAAGCGATTTTTTATTTTGATAGGGTTGTTGTGCCACATCGCCCGTCGTGGTTGTTCTTTTACGAAGGCGATAACGATTTATGGGCGGGTCGGTCAGTAGATACCGTTTTTCAAGACTATCAAATTTTTATCAATATGGTGAAAAAACAGTTGCCTACTACCCGATTGGTCGTTTTTTCTATCAAACACAGCCCCAGTCGTATGACGATGTTTGAAAAACAACAGCAACTAAATGAAAGGTTGAAAAACTATTGTAAACCTTTGAAAAACGTCTATTTTTTGGATACAGCAACACCTATGCTCAACAATGAAAGCAAACCCGATCCGAAATATTTCATAAAAGATATGCTGCACATGAATACTGAGGGGTATGCTTTGTGGGCTTCAGTTTTGCAAAATTTTTATAAAAAGTTTAAAAAATAGGACTTTATTGCTAAAATGCTGAAGAGGTATTTTTCAGCATAAAAAAAACGATTGGCATTATACCAATCGTTTTTTTTTATCTAAAAACAAGTCAATCATTCAAAAATATCAGCAAAATCTAATTCAATACCCGTAACTATATCTTTAATAATTCCTGATGCGAAAGACGTTTTTTGCCCATTGGGAAGCACAATTTGAACGGTTTCTAATGATGGAAAAACTATCCATGCAGATTTGACACCCGCAGGAAAATAGATTTTATAAATTTTATCAGATATGTCCGTCACCGCTTGACGAGGTGAAATAATTTCAATAGCCACAAGGGGAGCTTGTGTCATTTTAACTTCATCGCTACCCCAATCGAAGGAAAGTTTCTGAAAAATAGCAATATCGGGTATGGCTTCTCCACTTGATAAATCCAAACTAACAGCTGTCAAAGTTGAATAATCTTTGCGGTACTTGAAATCCAACAAACCAGCGATACGGGTTTGCAGAAAGCTATGGTTTTTGCTAGGCATTATATGGGTGGAGTTAAATTCAAACTCTGTCACTTCTGTTTCATACGGATCTTCAAATTTCATTTTCAAGCAATTTTAGAAACAAATTTACATATTTTTATCTAATGTTAGCAGATATTTTTTTTAAGAATAAATGAAATAACAAAATGAAAAACCTTATAACGCCTTTTTCAACCCTTTCACAATATTCAAAACAGCCGCAAAAAAGGACGGTTTTTGTAGATTTTCAGTAAAACTTTTATCGCTGTCATACACATCTCTAAAAATACTGTGGCGAATTTTATCCAAAACCTGTTCTTCCAATAGAGGATCCCGTTGCAGCAAAGCCAATGTTTCAAGGCGTTCTTGTTCAAAAAGTTGTTTTTGTAAAGCGGATTTGCTTGAAACGACAGGTTTTTCTTCAATTTTAGGAGCCGCTTGTTTTACAACCGCTTTTTTATTAGCTTTGATTTCATCCAAATCTGTATAGCCCGCTTTCACGGCTTGCACGAAAAAGCCAGCGGCTGAGTCCTTAATTTTACCTGCTTTCACGGTTTTATCGGTCAAACGAATCGCCTTTCTAATATCCGCTTCTGTATGCAGTTTCAGTAGGCTTGCAAAGACATTATCAGCCACGCCATAATGTTCGACAAGCGGGAATAATTCTTTAAAAAGCCCCTCTCCTACTCCATCAAAACCCATTTTTACTGAGGGGGGAGTAATATCCAATGTTTTTTGATGCTTTTCGCTTGTGGTGAAAAAATGGATCCCGACTACTTTTTTACCTTGTTTTATCTCACTATAAGTGAAACGCATATCTGTTCCCTCAAATCGTTTCTGCGATTCATCCAAAACTTTGATGCGAAAATTGGCATACAGGTCATATTTGGTGCTGATACCGAGCATTTCTTTTAATTCTTTGAGGTCAAATTTAGGATTTTTACGCCCTCTATCGTGGTGAGATTTTAATAATTGATAGAGCCGTGTAATGGTTCCGCTGTGCAAAAACTTGTAATTGGTAATGTCAATTTTAGTGAAATCACGTTTCAGTTGCAATAAAAACGGTTTCAATTTTGGGTGAATAGTCAAAGCAATATAGACATTTTCACTGCCATCATTGTGCGTCGGACGCTCAACGCCCGTAACAAGATAGGTTTCCAAAACCCGTTCTTTACCGTTTTCACTGCCTACGGCAACGATGATTTCACGATGCCGCAGCTTATTAGCGGCTTCGATAACGGTGTCGTACAAACGCCCATTTTTTTCTAAGCCTGCAAAGTTTATAAGGTCTTTCACATAAATTTTATATTCATGAAAATCATCGTCTTTTGGGTCAATCATGGTACACATTTTACCAAAAATCATCATTTCCCAAAACGATATAGCATCCTTGTAACGCGCTTGAATGAACTCATTGGACTGAACAAAAATGTTCTCTGGGTTGTCCCAGACCACGATTTTTTTATCCCCTATTTTATCTGCCACTTGTGCCATTTTTCAATTTTTATCAAAATTATTACTTTTTATTTAAACCAAGTAATTTTCACAAAGAAATATTAG
The DNA here is from genome assembly GCA_043756725.1 of Saprospiraceae bacterium. Taxonomy (GTDB): domain Bacteria; phylum Bacteroidota; class Bacteroidia; order Chitinophagales; family Saprospiraceae; genus JAAFJT01. Next base: position 16,159 of record JAYUQN010001066.1, on the reverse strand, counting down.
GACTTGTTTTAAAATATTTCAAGCGCAAATTTTCACGCTTCTTGAGCGGTGAGATTTTGGTAATAATAATAAAAAAGAAGAAGTGAGATTTTGGTAATAGTAAAACAAGGGAGGTGAGAGAAAGGTAATAATAAGAGTAAAGGAGTGAGATTTTGGTAATAATAATGTGAATAAAGGGGATAACTCTGTTGATTGCGGTAGTGAGATTTTGGTAATAATAGACAAAAAGGTGAGAAAAAGGTAATAATAAGCTGTGAAATAGTGAGATTTTGGTAATAGTAATAAAAATAATATTTGAAAAAAGTTAAATATAAAATAGTGAGATTTTTGTAATAGGAGGTGAGATTTAAGTAATAGACAAGTGAGATTTTTGTTATAATAAACAGTAGGGGAAGTGAGGATTTAGTAATAATGAGGTGAGATTTTAGTAATAATGAGGTGAGATTTTTGTTATAATTTCATCGCATAAAACATTGATAATCAATAAGATAAAGCGATTTCAAAAGTTAAAATAGTTAAATTGTTGTAAAAAACAACAACAAAATTAAGTTGCTGTTTTATATATAAAATTTTATAAATTATTACCTTTGAAACACGTTTCCAAGAATTTGTAACTCTTGGAAACGTGTAATAGGGAGGTTATTTATTCCGAAAATATTGTCGAGCCAACATAACAAAAAATCCTTTGACCGTTTGCCCGTTTTCATCTATTTCAGCTTCAATCTGATTGTATAAATCTTGTGGAATATCCATATTTAAACGTTTGACGTTTTTAATGGGTATTTCAGGTTCTACTTTTTCTGCTTTCCCGATTTGCTCATTGAGTTGTTGCAAAGCCAATTCTTGTCCGACAGCCGTAGCGGTATTAATACTCCTTTTCAATTTCTTTTTTTCCATAATCTGTTTTTTTACGCAAATATATGTATTTTTATGTAAAAATAAGTTTTATTATTCAAAATAACCTAATTTTTGAGCAATTTCTTCAATTTCATCAGTCAATTTATTGATTTCCTCTTTGGCTTTTTTATCCTTGTATTCCACCACACCCAAACCTTGAATCGTTGTTTCTTGATAAGCGACCCGTTCGCCCATAGTAGTTTTGAGGACAGGAATTTCAAATTCACTCAAAGCCTCCCTTATTTCCTTGCTAATATTTTTTGTTTCACTAAATTTATTGAGCAATACGAAAGCCTGTACGCTTTCTTTAAAAGCCTTTGCTTGGTTATACCGTTCCACAAAATGCTCGAAAGACCAAAAGTCAAAACCGCTTGTTGAAATTGGAATGATGATAATATCACTTGCTAAAATCGTACGGTTTGCCCTTTCAGATAGTTGCGGCGTACCGTCAATAATCACAAATTCATAATCTTTGTTTAAGGCTTCAATTTCCTTATTTAGCTTGTCTCCTACTGCAAAAACAGGGATGCTGCGGTGTGCTTCATCGCGTTGCCCCGACCATTTTACAGCCGAACGTTGTTCTGTATCGGTATCTACGACACAAACTTTATAATCTCGGTGTGCGAGGGTTACGCCCAAGTTTAAGGCGATGGTTGTTTTACCTACTCCCCCTTTCAAATTCGTTACTGCGATAACCATATATTTATGTTTTTTTATGTATTGATATGTTAAATTATGTTATTTTGCGTATTTATTTCATTTTTCTTGAAAAATTGATTCATTTAACTATGGAATATCTTGATTTTAAGCAACTGTTTTATACAATATTTCTCTTTACCTGTTTTTGCTATTGAAATTTCTCGATAAGGTTTAAAACCCACTAAATTTTGATTTAAGGATGCTAAGTCCAACTTTATTTCAATACAAATTTTTGAAAATAAAATTTTATTTATGTATTTATATGTATGTTTATGTATGTTTATGTATTATTATTTAATTTTGTTGTAAAATATGTATGTTTATAATCCTTTGATAGACATGCCTCCATCAACGACAATGTTTTGTCCCGTAATATAAGAGGCTTTATCCATAGCTAAAAATGCGATAACACTTGCCATTTCCTCTGCGTCGGCAACTCTCTTGAGGGGAGTGCGCGCAATGATGCGTTCATATCGTTCTGGCTGTGTAAGCACACCTTCTGTCAAAGGCGTAATCGTGTACCACGGGGAAATGGCATTGACACGAATCCCAAAATTCGCCCACTCTGCGGCAAGGTGACGGGTCAATTGAATTTCGGCAGCTTTAGTCATACCATAAGGTGCGCCGGATTGCACGTCCACAAAACCAGCAACAGAAGCGACATTGACGACATTAGCCTGTGTTCCTTTTAGTAATAAAGGGAAACAAAGTCGGCACATTTCAATAGCACTGAAAAGATTCGTTTCAAAAATAGACCGATATTCCACTTCTGTATATTCTACTAAGGGTTTGCGGATGTTCATGCCCACATTATTGACTAAAATATCCAAACTTCCCCATGCTTCTTGAATTGAAGCAATGATACGAGCACGGTCTTTTGGCTTAGTCACATCTGCTGCTATTCCTAAGACGGGGAATTTTTTAGTTTGCCAATCAGATAGAAGATTATTCAGCTCTGTTTTATGACGAGCAACAATAAAAACGTGTGCGCCTAAACCTAAAAACTCTTCGGCAGTTGCACGTCCAATGCCTTTTGTTGCACCCGTTATCAAGGCGCATTTTCCTTGCAATGTCCAATTTTTCACATCAATAGAGGGTTTAAAATAATTTATTTACTCAGTGAAACAACAATCTCGGCTCAAAAGTAAAAAGCTTTATGTATTTAAACAGACTTTTTTGTTTTTTTATTCTTATTTATGTTTTTTTACATAAAAGTATGTATTTATAATATTATTACCTATTTTTTTTTGTATTGAAAAACTGCACCTTTGCGACTTCATTTTACTTTGATTATAAAAACAACTGTAGTGGTAGATTTACCCGCCGAACATTTAATAAAACATACAGCGGATAAATCCGCCGTTACAGCTAAGTAAATTTCAATAACTATATGATTCGATTACCAGCTGAATGGGAGCCGCAAAGTGCCATCCAATTTACATTTCCACATGAAGAGAGTGATTGGGCACCAATTTTAGTGGAAGTAGAGCACTGTTTTACCCGTATTATTGAAACGGTTACGAAGTATCAACGCGCCCTTGTGGTTTGTAAAAATCTTGAAAAAACACGTTTTATACTGAGGGGGTGTCATCAGCCCAATTTACAATTAGTTGAGCTGCCGTCTAATGATACGTGGGCGCGTGACCATGCGGGTATCACCGTTTTTCATAACGGCGAGCCTGTACTTTTGGATTTTATATTCAATGGTTGGGGTTTGAAATTCGGGGCGGATAAAGATAACTTGATAACAGGGCGGTTGTATGAAAAAGGCATTTTTAAGGTAAAAAAGCTATTGAAAACGGGCTTAGTATTAGAAGGAGGTGGCATAGAAAGCGATGGGCAAGGCACTTTAATGACAACCGTGGAGTGTTTACTTTCACCCAATCGAAACCCTCACCTTTCGAAAAAACAAATTGAAAATCGTTTGAAAAAGCTATTTGGCGTGAAACGTGTTTTATGGCTGAACAACGGCTATTTGGCAGGAGATGATACGGATTCGCATATTGATACCCTTGCGCGCTTATGTGATGCCCAAACGATAGCATACATAAAATGTGATGATGAAACAGATGAACATTTTACAGCCTTAAAAGCGATGGAAATTGAGCTAAAAGCGTTTCATACTGAGGGGGGTAAACCATACAATTTAGTAGCTTTGCCAATGGCAGAAGTGTGTTTTGACGACGAAGGGCAACGTTTGCCTGCCACTTATGCTAATTTTTTGATTATGAATGGGGCTGTGCTTGTGCCGACTTATAATGTGCCACAAGATGAAAAAGCCCTTGAAATACTGAGGGGGGTATTTTCAGATAGAGCGGTTATCGGTTTGGATTGTCGCCCTTTGATTTGGCAACATGGGTCTTTGCATTGCATTACGATGCAATATCCTTTGGGTGTAATTTAAGTATTATTATGTATTTTTAATTAAAAATACATAATAATGTGTTTTCATACTTAAAATAGAATAGAAATATGTCAAAATTGAAAATAGGATTGGTGCAACAAACCTGTAACAACGATAAAAAAGCGAATATTGAAAAAAGTTTGCGAGGCATTAAAGACTGCGCAGCGCAAGGGGCAGAGTTGGTGGTCTTGCAGGAATTGCATTGTGGCATTTATTTTTGCCAAGCCGAGGAAACCGATATGTTTAATTTAGCCCGTCCGATACCGGGGGAAGATACAGAGGTTTTCAGCAAGGCGGCTAAAAAGCACAAAGTGGTATTGGTGTCTTCTTTGTTTGAAAAACGGGCGCCGGGGATTTATCATAATACAGCCGTAGTATTTGATAAAGATGGGTCAATAGCAGGCAAATACCGCAAAATGCACATACCCGATGACCCTGCTTACTATGAAAAATTTTATTTCACCCCGGGCGATATGGGTTTTGAACCGATTCAGACATCGGTTGGCAAATTGGGTGTCTTGGTTTGTTGGGATCAATGGTATCCCGAAGCGGCGCGGTTGATGGCACTGAGGGGGGCAGAAATTTTAATATATCCTACCGCAATCGGGTGGGAGAGTAGTGACCCATTGGATGAAAAAGACCGTCAGCATGGCGCTTGGCAGACCATACAACGGGGTCATGCTGTTGCCAATGGCTTACCTGTGATAACGGTGAATAGGGTAGGGCAGGAGCCTGATTGGACGGGTGTGACGGGTGGTATCCAATTTTGGGGTCAAAGTTTTGTGGCGGGCCCGCAAGGAGAGTTGTTGTATGTGGCTTCTACGGAGCAAGAGGAAAATATTGTCCTTGAAATTGATAAAAACCGAACGGAAGATGTGCGGCGCATCTGGCCCTTTTTCAGAGATAGACGGATTGATTTTTATGAGGGTTTGACAAAACGGTACTTGGATTAATGTATTTTTAAAATTTTCATCAGATTTAAAATAAATCATTTATTTTTGTAAAAAAACAGAAAATGAAAGGCTTAAAAATTGTCAAAAATACAATGGGTTCTTCTATTAAAGCTATAATCGACCTTGATTTACATGGTAAACGGTGGCAAAATATTTATAATGACGTATTAAATGATTCTAAAGAACAAGAACCCATTAGAGGTATTAGATATGAGCAAAAAGAAAATATTGTTGAATTGGATTTGCCTTTGCATGAGGATATTTTAGAAGATTTTTATGATGGTGTCCTGATAGATGAGCAAAAGGATGAAGCACCTATACCATGGGACGAGGTTAAATTGAAAATAGTTGGTAAAAGAACAAGTAAAAAAACTGTTGAACATTAGCTGATTTTAATATTTCATCGAAAACATACTTTGAACAAAACTTAACGACAATTCATGCCCTATCAAATCCTCCTAACCCGCTCTGCCGAAAAATTCTTGAATGAGTTGCCCAGAAATATTTATGTAAAAATTTCTCATAGTATTGATATGCTGGCTGAGAATCCACGCCCACATGGTTGTAAAAAACTTAAAGGGAATCGAGATGAATGGCGTATTCGTATTGGAGATCATAGAGTTCTTTACAGTATAAATGATGATATTGTTACGATTGAAATAGTCCGAATTGGGCATCGGAAGGATGTTTATGATTGATAATTATGTTATTTTACATAAAATTATGTATTTATACTTAGAGTTACTGAGGGGGTATTTCAAAACTGTTAAAATCTAAAACTTTAACAGTTTTGAAATAACATGAGACATGGGACAGCGTTTGAGTATAGTAAATATTTTACTAACACTTATAATCTCACGCTGATATGAAAAAAATACGCTTACCGTTTGTGGTATTTATCCTCTCCTTTTTATTTCACACGCCTTTTTTTGCTCAATGTTTTGATGGCTTTAATCCTGACGGAACGCGTTGTGGTGGAACTATCCAAACGGCTGTTCCTTTTTTGCGCATTATTCCTGATGCGCGGTCGGGGGGCATGGGTGATGTGGGTATCGCTTTGACACCAGATGCCAATTCTATTGTTAATAATGCTTCAAAATTGGCGATGGCGGAAAAAAAATGGGGAGCGGCTGTCAATTATTCTGCATGGTTGCGCAATTTGGGGACTTCTGATATCCATTTATGGCATGGGGCAGGGTACTATCAATTTGGAAAAAATAAAAAACAAGCAATTGGTTTTGGCATACAGTATTTATCATTAGGCAATATTACGTTTACAGATTTTAACGCGCAACCTATTGGTACGGGTAAGCCGTTTGAAATGGCTTTTACGGGTTCTTACTCAAAGCAACTGTCTGATAAATGGGTTTTAGGTCTATCGGCTAAGTATATTTATTCAAATTTAACGAATGGGCTTGTGCCAGCAGTTAACATGATTCATGCAGGTAAAGCTGTGGCAATGGATATTTCAGCGACTTATAAAAAAACTATACAGTTTTCGGATATTGAAACAAATCTTTTGCTGGGAATGGCTGTCTCAAATGTGGGTAGTAAAATAACATATCTGCAATCAAGCAATTTTCTACCTGCAAATTTAGGCATTGGCGGTGCATGGGAAGTGAATTTTAATAAAAATAATAAACTTCTCGTTGCGCTGGATTTTAATAAACTTCTTGTCGTGACACCTATACCCAATGATACCTCAGATACTAATGGTAATGGAATCCCAGATTGGAAAGACGTAGGTGTCGTTAAAGGGATATTCAAATCTTTCGCCGATGCCCCTAATGGTTTCAAAGAAGAACTACAGGAAATAACCACTTCTTTTGGGCTTGAATATTGGTTTCATCAGCATGTAGCCTTGAGGGCAGGTTATTTTCATGAAAATAAAAACAAAGGAGGGCGGCAATATTATACCGTTGGAGGTGGCTTGCGGTATAAAATGGTGGGTTTCAACGTTTCTTACTTACTACCTACGCAAAATCAGAGAAGTTCTTTGGATAACACTTGGCGTTTTTCTCTTTTGCTAAATGGGGTTTGATTTGAATTAGGATGCTAAGGATTTTGAAAGATGCTAAGGATAGCACCCCCTCAGTATTGTATAAGTTTTTTACATGAATTTCAATAATCTGGCTGTTGACTCAAGTAGATTAAGCTCTTATTTGTACTGAGGGGTGTAAAATATCATTTAATCTCTTCCTAAATACATTTGGTTTTTACAAAATCAAGTATATCAGATGCGAGTTGAATAGCATTTTGCACATCAGTATCTGTAGGTTCAAATTGCACATTTGGATAACGAAAAGCCACATCTAAGCCATTTAAGTCAATGGCATACAAATATATATTATCAAAATCTATATCTACTGATTTGCATAATTGGCAGAGCGTGTCTAAATTATGCGTACGGGGAATAGCTATACTGATATGAACGCAGTAGGCTTTAAGCGCTTTTTCTGCGGCTTGTTGTGTGTGGTAAATAGCTGTGCCATAAAAATTACCACTTAACAAATGTTTAGCTAACCTAAATTTTCTTCAGCTTTGTAAAATCATTGTTGGAGTAGTATCATAAACTATTTTGCCTTCATTTTTAATTTTATATTTTAAGCTCGAGGGATGTTCTGCTCTATAATTAAAACTTGTTGGCGAATTAAAGATAAAATCAACCGAAAAGCCAATACCTGCTAAGGCACGGTTGCCTTTACGCATTAATTCAAAAGTAGGCTCTATGTTTTCAGGTACAACAACCATAAAGTCTAAATCGCTTTCTGCATGTGGCTTGCCCACGTTTACTACTACTATCTTCTTCAATGCCTGTAAAAATGATTCTCTAATCTTTGGTAATGACCCAACTACGAGTAGTAAGGATGTCATTTGTTATAAACACTGAAGGAGTAGTTCATAAGCAACCAATTCACCACGACAAATCGCATTTTAACAATACATATATATATGTAATTTATTTGTTAAATTCTTTTGAAATATGAAATTCTCTTTTTATTTTTGCATAGACAATTAAAAATTTTAAACTATTTAAACCAATTTAACAATGACACGTTCAAACACACAGCAACACACAGCAACACACAGCTAAGACTTAGATTCAAACATTTAGTGCTTTCATTCGTGTTTTTCTTTTCTGTTTCCTCCGCTTTTTCACAATTATGCAACACATTAGGTTGGACTGCAGATTTGACAGTTGGGGTAGGTACGCCTTATCCTAATGCCTCGAGTTTACCCAATACTAATTTACTTGGCACTTATATACATGTTGTTGGTGATTTCACAGTAGATAAAGATTTGTATATTACTGCTGGTTGGTTAAGGATAAATAATGGCAAAAAAATTTCAGTCGTGCTTACTAATTATTATGAAGGACATATCTTATCTCTAAGTAACACATTTATCGCAGCATACAATTGCGGTGATTTATGGCAAGGTATTGACGTTGGTTCATTTTGTAATGTGTCAACGAGTTATGGGACTTGGATAGAAGATGCAGAAACTGCTATCTCAAGCATAAACACATCTTTTGCAAGTGTTAATATCTCTAATACGCTATTTCAACGCAATAAAGTTGGTATTAGTTTAGATCATAATAATCCTAATGGTTGGTTTGTGGTACCACCTATGTTATCTTATTTTGTCAATAACACTTTTATAGGGAGAGGTGGATCGCCTATTTTAAATCAAGACGTAGGGGTTAAAATAAAAAATTGTCCTTATTCTTTAGCTTGGAATTATGGAAATACTAATAATTATTTCAATGGACTGAAAAAAGGAATTACCCTTGAAGGTAGTAATTCAATATTTTACATAAATGGGCAATGAAATATCAAACAACACTGCATCACATGGACCACTTAAAAATGTATTTGGACGTTATATAAATTTATATGACAGTCAAAATGTTAAGATATGTGACAACTATGATAATGCAATACTGACCCATAGTTATTGGTTTCAAGGTAATTGCAATCAAACAAATCTTCGTTCTAATACTTCTATTGTCAATACTAACTTTGATAATAATGTACGTTTATCAGCTGAGCCAGTTATTGGAACACAAATTCACAAAGGGAATAAATGGTCTCCAAGTACAAATGCGGTTTATCATCCTACAATTGAGTTTGTTGGGGATCCTTCGACTGCCTTTTTATCAAGATTTACTGTTCATACAAATCAATCTGTTCTTAATGGTAATCAATATTCTTTTTTCTCTGAATATTTTCCTGCTAAAGTAGTACCTGTATCTGTTGTCAATCAACTTTTTGCAACAAATGCAAATGGTTTACCTCAATCAGGTTGTAACGATCCTTCTCCGTTGGTAGGTGGAGAAGACCAAACCAATGACCCTTTAATTGCTAAAAATGGATTAGCTGATTATTTTTCAAGCCCAGCCAGACCGTTTGACTTAAAAAAACAACTCTACGGTAAAATAAAAAAGAACTCAACAGCTTTTTTGAATAAAAATATTTATAAAGATTTTATGACAAAAAGCGAAAGAGAGAATATTGGTAAGTCATTCGATATTGAACGCTTGATATTTGAAGACGGAAAAATGGATGCTTTAACAGCATCGAATATAAAAACAGTAAAAGGGCAATTAAAGGCATTAGATGAAGAAAAAAATAAATATGATTTAAAAAATAAACCAAATAAAGCCGCTATTGAAGAAAATTATAAAAAAAGAGTTCAGTACAAGAATGATTTAGATAATCATTATAAAAAATACGAAAATGATAAAAAAATCAAACTTAAAGAGGCAAAAAGAATTATTGACAATTTTACAGCAACCACTACAAATGAAGGCTTAGTTAAAGATGTTTATCAAATTTATTTAGACGTCCAATTAAATCAAAATGGGCAAACGACAACCGCCCAGATTGATAGACTTAAAAAAATTGCTTCTATATGTCCTTCGGTAGGTGGGCAGATAGTATATATAGCACGAGGGTTTTTGACAGAAAAAGATTTGTTGGATATAAAAGATGCTATTGCAGTTTGTGAACCAAATGAGGAAAACAGATTGCAAGCAAGAGAGGCGTCTTCAGAACCAATACAAGAAACCCAAACAAAAGCCGAGTTTGTGATTTATCCTAATCCATCACAAGAGGCGTTTGATATAAATTTATCAGATAATGAATCAGGTATGTTGCAGATGACAGATTTATTAGGTAAAATTGTAAATACGGTCAAGCTCAAAACAGGTACAAATAATATTCGTCATAATCTTCCGAATGGTTTATACCTTATTAATATCAAAACTGATAAAGGTAAATTAAGTACTCAAAAACTTATCGTAAGACAATAATTTTATTTCAATAAAGGCATATCCTAAATACAGGATATGCCTTTTCAAATTTAACATATCATGAAAAAAAATATTTTATTTATATTATTATTAACTTCAACTTATGTTTTACAGGCGCAAGATAAATACGGTTATAGATGGCAGTTATTACAACATGAATATATTGACTTCAATACTACTCCTGCCCAAATTGGACTTGTAGTTCCTCAACCTTTTAATGGCTCTGGGGAATTTGGCACTACCATGTGTGATAAAAACGGTAATATGATATTTCAAGCAGGAGGCTGTTATATTTTGAATAAAAACCTTACCATCATGAAAAATGGAGATAGTATTAATTCGCCATATTCATATGGCGGTTGGTGTCATGTAAATAGAGGTGATGGCACTTTTCCATTTTCACAAAGTAGTATTGCTGTTCCATATCCACAAAAAGAAGACTTTTATATCGCTTTCAATTTTGATACTGAAAATGCACCCATTCCTTTTCCACGTCATTTATATTATCATATTATTGATATGAAACAGGAAAATGGCTTGGGAGCAGTCATTGAAAAGAAAAAAATCGCTATACAAGATTCATTATGCAGAGCAGGCTTAGCAGCAACAAAGCACAACAATGGGGTGGATTGGTGGGTTATACATGGCAGACTTAAATCCAATTGTTACTATCTTGTGAAAGTAACTTTCAATGGCGTTCAAACACCCATCAAATATTGTGTTGGTGATACCACAGTAAAGAACGAATTGACAAGCAACTCTACTTTTTCGCCAAATGGAAAAAGATTCGCAAAAACTTTTTTTTATGACAACATTCATTTATTTGATTTTGATAATTCAACAGGACAACTTTCTAACTATAAAAAATTGCTTCTTCCAGATACAACTCCTTATTTTATAAGTGCTCAATTTTCTGCAAATAACCGCTATTTATATGCTACAAAACTTTCAAAAGTCTATCAATTCAGCTTAGAAGCCAAAGATATCCAAGCAAGCATTGTGGAAATAGGAGATGTGAACAGTTATTCACAAGGTAATCAAAGAGCAGAGTTGTTTGAAATGCGTTTAGCTCCTGATGGAAAAATATATATTGTTGCTCCATTTGCCCATCGTTTTATGAGTGTGATTAACCGCCCGAATTGCCATGGCAAATTATGCGATTTTAGACCTCATGCAATTGTATTACAGCGAGATAATTATGGTGCTTTACCTAATATTCCATTTTTTACACAACCACCTGCCAATTACACCTGCGACAGCCTCCCCTTAAACATACACTACATACCCGAAACCATACAACTCTACCCCAACCCCTCACAAGGGAAATTGTCTGTTTCAAGCACTACAATATTTAGCTATTATACACTATACACCCATATTGGTCAAAAAGTAGTAACAGGAACACTTCCTGCCGAGTCAAAAGAAATAGATGTATCTGCCTTACAAAACGGATTGTATTTTATACAACTGCACAATACGAATAAACAAAAAAGTGCAATAGGCAAGTTTGTTATAGAAAAATAGTTGGACAATTTTGCCACAATTCGGTAATTATTAAGCAAATAGGGAGCTTCCATTCTTCTAATTGCAAACCCTCTCAGTAATCATGCTTTCAAAAAGCTGAAATACTGAGGGGGTATTTTTACCTTTAACTACGTAATTTTATGTAAAAAAACATACTAATCTGTACTACGTTTTCTTAGCAGGCTGTGCAAACCCCGTCCTAACCATCTCTCCCCATCCATGCGATTTTTTAACAAAATAATCATAATTGCCTTGTACTGCCCACCAAACGACTTTGGGGTGGTAGTAAAAAGGTTCTGCCAAAACGGTGATAAAGAGTTTTACAACATCTCGCCTTTTTTCATATTTGAAATAACTCAACTCTTGGGCAAATATGGCATACGTGGAAAAAAATATGGAAAACGTATAGACAAATGCCATCAATAATAAGAAAAAATGCCAATTGACCATGCCTAAAATAACGAGTATGAGGAAAAATAGCGTGCCGAAAAACTCGAAAAGCGGGGCTAACCATTCTGCAAAAAACCAGTAGGGATAACTGAGCATACCAATAACGCCATATTTGGGGTTTAAAAACATGACTTTATGAAATTTCAAACTGTCCACAGAGCCACGCGTCCAGCGGTTGCGTTGACGACTGAGGATTTTATAGGAGGAAGGGGCTTCTGTCCAACACAAAGGTTCGGGTATGTAGGCGATGTGATAAGGCTCTTTGCGTTCTCGCATGACACGGTGCATCCGCATCACCAATTCCATGTCTTCACCGACGGTTTTGGGGTTGTATCCACCGATTTCAAGCGCCAATTTGCGTTCAAAAAGACCCATTGCGCCTGATATTAAGAGCAGCCCATTCATGCGTGCCCATGCGGTGCGACCCAATAAAAAGGCTCGGATATATTCGACAACTTGGATGCGGGCGATAAAAGTATTGGGGGCATTGACTTCCATCAACTGCCCGCTTTCAATGAGCGAATCGTTGGTAAGCCACACGATGCCACCTACGGCTACCACCCGTTTGTGGGCTTCCATCATGATGGGTTTCACCATTTTCAGAAAAGCATCTGATTCTAAAATGCAATCCACATCAATACACGCAAAATAGTCTTCTTGTGAAATATTGACCCCAACGTTGATGGCATCGGCTTTGCCACCATTGATTTTATCTACAAATATCAGTTTGTCAAAAGCGGGATTTTTAGATTTATAGACACCTCGAACAGGTTTGGTTTCCAATTTTGGGATGTATTCATAATCAATGAGTTCAAGGTCATAAGCTTTGATACCTTTTTCAAGGGTATCGTCTTTGCTGCCATCATTGACGACTATGAGCGTGTAATTGGCATAACGCATGGACAATAATGAGCGAATATTATCCACAATATTCACGCCTTCGTTGTAAGCGGGAGCAACAATCGAGATAGAGGGTGCGAAAGGGGAGGAGAGGAGGCTGTCATATTCCATCGCATCTGTTTCTTCTTTGTAGCGTTTCACTTCTTCCAGAGAAAAAAAACTGGTGACGATGTAGGCGGTCATAATCATCACCCCATATAGGAAAATGAACAATTCAGCGAATTGTACAAAGTAAAAAGGGATATTGTCTAAGAGCCAATTTGAAAGTGTTACCATTATATATTGAAGATTGAGTCCCGAATTTCACTAATTTACGTGTTGACATCCCCCGACCCCAGAGGGGAGTTAGCATCATATCTCCCCTCTGGGGTCGGGGGATGTCAACATACAGATTCGTGATTATCTTTTGGTGGTTAAGTGATAACCAACTTTGGGATTTTTAAGGTTTTTTCGTGAACGGGTTATTTTAGTTTGTCGTTGAATTTTTTGATGAAAGGTTTTTCGTTTCACGGATTTCTCTGTTAAAAAGGTATCTACCGTAGCATTTTGAATAAGTTTTTCAAGGTCAATGGCTTGTATAGTCTTTGAATGTTGGGTTTCAAGGATTTCAGATGTGTCCATCATAAGTTTCATTTCATCGAAACTTAATAAAGCATTTAGTTGGGTTTCATCCATTTTAGGCATAGAAAGGTCGCTTGTAGCTGGTTTTTCTGTTAAGAGCAAGGCATCTTGGGATAGGCTTATGCTTTCGTTTTCTATGGTATGATCAAATTGCACAAGCACTTCTTCAACTGCTTTGACGATAAGAGGGTTTTCACTTTTCAAAAAAGGAATGACTTGTGAAACAGCATCCATGCAGTGAAAATATTTTATCATTCGCAGACCAAATAAAACAACAGTGGGGTTGAAAGAGTAGAGCAAAGGGGCAAAATTGGGCAATTGAATATCTTGATGTCGGCTCAAAGCGTCAAAAATTTGGGATTGTTCCCATGCACTCAAATCATAAGAATAACGAATAAGTGAAGGTTGCCAAGCGGCTTGCCCCGTGTGCAAATACCCCCCCCTCAGTATTAAAGCCTTAATTGCCGCAATTCGCACGTAAGCATTGCGGTCATTTGTCATTTTTTGAAATAAGGTATTGGCAGATTTTGACTCCATGGCTGTTAATTCCTGCAAGGCTTCGAGGCGGGTGTTCCAGTGCCAACTGTTCAACTTTTTAATGGCAGCTTTATCAAATTTCAGTTTTTCATACAATTCAAATAAGGATTTAGCGTCTTCTCCCCCTACGTGTTTTTTCATGAGTAAAATCTGTTCACGTAATACGGAGCGATTGAAAGCGTGGGTTTGGTCTTTTTTATTGAGTGTAACTGAAAACGATTTGGTTTCAAAAAGTTTATCATTTTCATAAAAATAGGTTATAGATTCGGCTAAAAAATTTTCATATTTTTCTACTAATTTTTTACGCCTAATTGTGTGGTTGATTGAAATGGTGCGCCGCAACAAAATCATAAAAAGGACGACACCCGACGCAGCCGTAAAACCCACAATCAAACAAACTAAGATGAGCTTAAGCGTATCTTCCTCTGCAAAAGCAGTGATATGCTTAACCCGACTAAGTGAGTTGTCAATGCGATCAAATATATTTAAAAAAAGCATAAATGCGGCTATTTATTTAAAATTTATAAGTCAAGCGGGCATCAAAAACCCAACGACTTTGCAAATTATTATCGGTTTTACTGCCATTTTTCTCCCAAGAGCAACCCCCTGAAATCGCCCAATGCCGATTAAATTTATAGTTGGCACCTGCATTAAGTGACAGCGAGTTGATGATGAAACTGTCGTATTGAGGTGTTAGTAAAATATCTGTACTTGACCCTGTTCCAACACCTATTCGCAAAAAGCTTTCATCATTTTTAAAGTAGTTTTGATAGGATAAAATATGTGTCAAGCCTGTTGCACCCGTTCCACGTACTTGGGCAATGCCATAAGCAAAACGGTGTTTTTTATTGTGATAGACAAGCCCCCCCCTCAGTATCGTTGCCTTTTCGTTGTTTTTTACCTTGAAAAAACGGATGCCCGCTTCGACTTCCCAATATTTTTTGATATTGACAAAAAAGCTACTACCATACACCAAATCTGGAAATGTTTTACCATCTGAAATGCCTGCTAAAAGCCACATATACGCGCGATTGCCAATTTTTGGAAAGGCTTGTGCCATAAATTGTGAACCCGTTCTGTTAAAACGATGGGCATAATTGAGTGAGCCAATAAAGGCTATTTTTTGAAACTGCCTCGAATATTCCACCTCTGTAACATTCCAATCGGTTTGTGTTTTAAAATTGTAATAGATATAATGCACACTGAGGGTATTCACTATCAATTTCAATTTTACCATATCCCAAAGGGAAAACAAGCGGTCACGAACGGGGAAAAGCAATTTTTCAGCATCTGCAAAGCGGCTTTGCTCAACCAGCCCGTAGGCATATTTTTGGATGAAAGGGATGGAATCTATTGCCCACGCACTATTAAGCACGTTTTGTGTATGTTTTTCAAGATTATCCCACTGTTTTGACCACAAGTAAATGTCTGCTAAAACCAAGAGCGCATCGGGATTTTTAGGCTGTTTTTCGAGAACAATCAAGGTGCTGAATTGGGCATTGTCGAAATCCTTTTTCCAAGCATAGAGGCGAGCAAGGTAAAGCTGCATATCCATATCGTGTGGTTGGGCAGAGCAGGCTTTTTTCATTAAAATAATGGCAGTATCTAATCGCTGTTCGGCAGCGAATGTGCGGGCTTGTTTGTAGACTGTTTCAACTGGAATAAGCTTATCTGTTTGGGCAGACAAGCGAGTAGTGAAGAATAACAAAATGGGAATAGCCCACAGTAATGCCGATATTGAGTGTTTTTTTGTTGCTAAAGTCATGTGAACAGGGTAATTTACATCGGTTTTTGTGTTGTAAATACCCATGTAGTTGCGAATTTATTCGCAACGTGAATAACACGTTGCGAATAAATTCG
>JAYUQN010001065.1:0-2487 GCA_043756725.1 Saprospiraceae bacterium | reverse complement strand
TCGGCTATTGTATCCAGGGTTAACGATTTGCCAAAACGACGCGGACGTGACAAAAAATAACCTTTGTCTATTGGCTCACATAAATCATAGATGTATTCTGTTTTGTCAACGTAAATACTTTTGCCCTTGATAATGGACTTAAAATATTGCTGTCCAACGGGTAGATTTGGTAATTTTTCCATTTTCGGCGTCTGTTCATCAATAAAAGATTTTGTGGACTCCATGCGTCAATACTTTTATTTTAAAAAAAATAATAAGGCAAAAGTATCCATTTTTGACTAAAAAAGGTGCATAAAAGGGATTTACTAAATTTAAAATGTTCGAGGAAGTTTGAAATTTTCCCGAACATACATTATGTGTGATTATTCGATTTTAAGCCGAATGTCATAGCGGTTGTTGCCTAAGGACGTTCCTTCAAGGGTCAGTGATGCCTTAAAACTGCGTAAAAAACTGCCGCCTATTTGCTCGTGGCGTATTCCCAAAATTATCACGCCACCAATCGTCTGTGCGCAAAAATTTAGGTCTGTCGTCGGGGTCTCTAAAATGCAAGGACTCTCTGAATGAAAAATGGCTGAAAAGACGCATAAACTCACCCAAATAAATATCGGCTACTTTAGAATTACCACTAATTATGACCATATTTTCATCATTATCCGTTGTTGAGGCATTGCTGAAATTGGCTGACCCGACAATAATTATGGGTTTATTGCCCAGTGGGTCTATCATCATAAATTTATTATGCACATATTTTACATGGTTATTTAAGCCTGTGAGTTTCTCAATTACCCAGCCATCAAAGGCATTTGTTTTGATGAAATTACCGATGGCAAACACATTCTCAGGCAATCGTCTCAAAGCATCAATCTTGTTTTCTTCCGCATCTTTTAAAGGTCCTGCTTTCATAGCTCTGGTTTTACTTTCAAGTAGTGCGAACCTTAAAGTGGCTGTGCTTGTGTTATAAACCTCTTTAAATAGGTCGTTTATGCCAAAAGCAAAAGTCATAAAAAGCCCGCTTTGGGCTGTTAAAGCCAATTTTTTATAAAAATTTAAAGCATCAAGATTTTTTCTGGGGCTGAAAAGGCAGGTAGATTCGGGAGTTAAAGGAAGCGTCGGTAAAGGCGTAAGGATTTCAACATGGTTCTTGGCATCTGTCATTTTAGGATTTTGAGCAAGGAGTTGCCAAAAATCAAGGAAATTTTGAGCCACTGTATTGTCCTCAACGACATGGGCTACGTTGGAATGTCCAAAAATACCGCCTACTGAAAAATTGGTGCCACCGGTCCAGACTGAAATAGGGTTATTATTATCAAGTTTTACAATAAATTTATTGTGTGAAATATAGGACTTGCCTTCCGTACGCTCTTTACAAGCGTTTTGCAAGCCTGCTGCTGCAACAGCCGCTCTATTTTTTTCTTTAGGACCGTCATCGTCGCGGGCATCATACACAATTTGAATATCAAGCCCGCTGTCAATTTTATTTTTTAACAGGGTCAAAAAAGGGGGATAATGAAATTCATAAGCCGCAATTCTGAGCGCATGTTTTTGAGGCACACAACTGTTTACAAAATTTTCTAAGGCTTCATAAAGCCCTCTTGACAGCCATTCAAACGCTTTGTTATTAGGCACATCCTCGGGTCTTAGGTTGCCAAATCTTCTGACATATTCCTGTGATGCTGCTGTGCCTCTATTGAAATAAACATCGTGTTTACTCATTTCAGGCGATTCAGTGGTTACAACAACTTTCACTTTAGAAAAAGCTTTCAATACCTGTGGCGTACCTTTTAAAGCCGTTAGGGTATAAGTGTATTTATAACCGGGCTTTGCAGAATAATCTGCCCATTGAAAACTCTGAATAGGATGGTCTTTGGTTGAGTAGAGCGAACCTGACGGGAAGCCGGGGTCTGTTGCTTCAAAAGCTTTCATGCCTTTCAAATAGTAGGATTCATTTTCTTTATGATCCTTTCTATGTATTGAAAACCCTAATAAGCCTTCGCATTTTTCTTCGGGTAGTGTGAAAGCCAATATGACGGTATAAGTGCCAGCAATGGCGTTCACTTTTAACCCATTTGCATCCGTTGAAGTTTTTGAAATTCTCATACTATTGTTTTTTTGTTTTAAAAAGAGGTTAATAATGTATTGCTTTTTACAAAGATAAAAAGGTTTAGTAAATTTCCAAAATTTACTAATTCTTACATCAAGACATTTAACAAACCATCAATAATTCCTAACTTTGCGCTTTCAGATTTTAGATAGTCTAACCAAAATAAAACTAAATTTATGACAAAGCAAATCTATGAAAACAACCTCAAACACTGCTTACAACTCAAAGCATTGTAAATTAATGATAATATGTCCATTTTAATAGAAATCATCGGCTACACAGGCACTTTGCTGTGCATATCGGCTTATATACTCAATGTGCAAGGGCGATTAAGTGCCGATTCACGGTATTATCTCATGGCAAACAGCTTGGGTGGGGCGTTTTTG
>JAYUQN010001064.1:0-2488 GCA_043756725.1 Saprospiraceae bacterium | reverse complement strand
GGTACTCAAATATATTTTTTCATCTCCTCAACAAGCCTAAAAACAGCCGTTGAAGATTCAGCACGTTCAGGCGATGTTCCTTCGGATTCATGAAATTTCAACACACGCTTTGCTCGTGCGATAGCCAAATCTTGTCGTGTTTTTTGCGTTTTGAGGTCAATTTCCAACATTATTTCAAAGAAATCATCAGACACTAATTTTGATTGTTTACCCGCATATTGACATTTTAGCGGTTTTAAGTAGCTATTTATTTTGTTATCATACTCTTTTCGATTCAACCCGCCGCCTTGATGGTCTTCAAAATGCAGAATAAACCAATACTCAAATGCTTGATTGGAGTAAGCAACAGAATAGCCATTAGTTTCCGCTTGCCTGATAGCATCATTGAACTCTTTGGCACTAAAACTATCTCTATCAAAAACGCACCAAACAAAATCATAGATTCGACCTTTCGCTTGTTCTTCGGCAACAATTTCAGTTGTTCGATTCACCAAAGAAAGCGTATTGTAGCCTTCACCTATCGCCTTGACCGTTGCCGTATTCAATTTGAATTTATTGAAATAACTCGGCTCTGTATTTTCGCCTTCACAGACAATCAAAAAAGATTTTTTCTCTAATTTTCTCACACTTGAAGAAGCATCTCTATCAAAATTTGGTTTTGCACGACGGCGTTCAAAATGGTGTTTTTTCATAGTGATTTAAGTAGGATTTTTTAATTTACAGATACGGTTTTAAGCGGATTTTCAAAACTTGTCAATTGTTCAAAATTCGCCAAATAAGGAATCGCGCCATATTTTCCACGAATATAATTGGTTTCAAAGTCTTCTTGTTTCCGTGCTTTTGACCCGTCTTCTGTTACAAAATCGGTTAAAGAATACATAGATGCTGCCCCATAACGGTCTTTTTCGGTGAAAAAGATTTGGTCACGACGGAATAAATTGGCACTCAATAAATTCGTATTATGCGTATTGAAAATAAGTTGTGCATTGTGTTTATTGATTGTTTTATTATGAAATAAATTGATGATACTAACAACCAAATTAGAATGTAATTCAGCATCTAATTCATCAATAATACAGATTTTACCCAATTTAAGGGCATCTAATAAAAAGCCAATTATCATAAAATATTTAATGGTGCCAAAAGATTCTTCTGTATCCAGAATCAAATAGTCATCACCAATATGTTCTCTCCGTTCATTGTATTTTTTATGAAAGGCTATGGTTGTTAAGGATTCTTTGGTGTCCTTATTCCCCTGTTTTTTCAAAAATTTAATACTATCTATGCCAATATCCGCTTTTTTCAATAAATCCATAATATTCAGATACTCGGCATCATCTAATATTTTGCTCATTGTATATTTAAAATATTTGTTATAATCTTTGTCAATAAAAATAAACAACGAGTCAAACCAATTAAAAACATCTTTTGCCAATCGGTTATTAAATTGAGCCGCTACCGACAACAATAAAGCATTGTCCCGAACCATTTTATTTTTCACCAAATTAGCAATATCTTTAAAACTTCTATGGACTTCAAAATTCGTTTTGTCTCGATAAAATATTTCTATTTCCTTTGTTTTAGGGCGATGATACAACCATTCTGCAACGATATTTTGTTTCGTTGCTTCAAAACCATAACGAAACAATTGATTTTGATGGATAAAAATAATTTCAAAAACACTCGGCTCGTGTTCTGTTTCACTACTAAATTTAAAAACCTCTAAGGGAATTTGTTCATTCACTTGACTTTCTTTTGAAGAATTAAAAATAATATCTTTCATAAAAGACAAGGCTTCCAACAATTTACTTTTGCCACTCGCATTTGCCCCATAAACAACGGCAGTTTTGAGCAGCTGCAAATTAAATTCAGGCATAGCAAAAACATTGCTTTCCCGATGCGTTTCTTTATCGTAATTGGAAGCAATCAAGCTCAATTTCACTTCTTCTTTGAAGCACTTATAATTTTTAACAGAAAACTGAATCAGCATAATAAAGTTATTTATCGCAAAAATAATTCAAAAATTGAATTTATTATAAAATATTTTTTAAAATGATAAATATTTTTATTTATTATTTCTGAAAAAAATGCCTTTTCAAGCGTTGAATACTGAGGGGGTGTGAATAATGTAATTCTTCTCCATAATTGTGTAACGCTTCTCTTCGTTAAACGCACCACTTTTGCAGAGACGTGAAAATCATTTCACGTTGTAATTCAATGAAAACGAAAAGCAAAGCACACCATTCGCTGCCGAAAACATTCTACGTCATTATCAAACATGATTTCAGTCATATAAAGTGCTTTCGATATTCGCTTTCTTTGTAGATAAAATGAGATATGAATTTTAAAATATTGATAATCAGCCTTTTATTTATAACAGGCATTGCCGATGCCCAAGTGGTATCATTGGAAAATATCAAAGAGACCATTTTGAGTAATCACCCGACTTTAAAAATGTATGATGCCGAAGTGCGGTCAATGGACGAAG
>JAYUQN010001063.1:0-2490 GCA_043756725.1 Saprospiraceae bacterium | reverse complement strand
GTTTCCCGGCCTGTTCTTTGCGGATGAACAACCGAACTACTTTTCTTGTTAAATTTGTTTCTTGAAAGATTTCAACACACTATCATAATGAAAAAATATTTGGTTTTTGTATTTACCGCTTTGGTTGGCTTTCAGGCTTGGGCCCAGCAGTCGAAGGTGCAGTGGCTAACTTTTGAAGAGGCCGTGGAGAAATCCAAAACCGAGAAGCGCAAAATTTTTATTGACGTATATACCGATTGGTGCGGCTGGTGTAAAGTGATGGATAAAGAAACTTTTACCAATGACACCATAGCCGCCTATCTCGCTAAAAACTTTCATTGCGTAAAATTGGATGCCGAAATGAAAGAAGCTATTGAATTTAATGGTCATAAATTCGAGTATATTGCGGGTCAAGGGCGTGGCGGCGTTCATACCCTCGCCTACTCTCTTTTAGACGGTCAAATGAGCTACCCAACCATCGTTTATTTGACTGAAAAATATGAGCGTGTGGCTATTTCACCGGGTTTCAAAAAACCCCCTCAACTTTTACCAGAGTTGAAATTTTCGGCTGAAAATATCTATTTGAAAAAATCTTTTCAAGATTTTATGACAGCAGGCAATTAATAATGGGTAATGGGTAATGGGTAATGCACAACGGACAATTCGCTCTATTACGAATTGTCCGTTGTGCATCATTGGTGTTCAAAAGATTTTGTTTTAAAAATAACGTCTTGATTTTTCCCAAAGGCATGCCTTCTGCACAATAATTTACAATGCTTCTCGACAAAGGTTTAGTAAACGGGAAATTATTTTTTTTGAAAAAAAAATAATTTCCCGTTTACTAAACCTACGCACGAAAACCTACGCACGAAATGGTTGTACATTGTAAATTGTCCATTATCCATTGTAAATTGTCCATTGACTTGGCTATTGAAAAATGAAGCCGTTGGGTGCAATACCGACTTTTGTAGAATCTTTCAAGGTTTTGGTAGCAGGGTCAAAAATATAAACCGTGCCTGCCGAAGAATAATTTTCAGCGTCGCCACAGTAGAGATAGCCCGTTTTAGGGTCAAAACCTAAGCTGTAAGGTGAATTTAGATAAGGTTGAGTCAAAAATACTGAGGGGGGTGTTTTACTGAAATTCAATAAGTCTTTTTGATAAATTTTATTACCCGCTGTAAAATAGAGGTTGGAATTTGTCAAATCCCCTGTCAAGCGTGATGAAAAAGCGGGTACACTAAAGGTTAATTCTATGACACCACTGCGGATTTTTACCAAGCTACCTGTTCTACCATAACCACCTGAGCACAATACCCAAACATCGCCATTCACATCTTTTACAATACTATTGGGTTGGTAGCCAACAGTGATGACTTTGGTAAGACTATCCCTATCTACATCAATTAAAGCGATGGTTGAATCGGGCAACACAACGGGTTTGGTTGGATCAGGATAGTTCAACCCATTGTTATTAACAACCCAAACAGTAGAGCCAATTTGCAACATATTGCCCGCACCAAATCCCCGTGTTGAAATTGTTTTAATAAATGTTTTATTGACAAGGTCATATATTTTTACGGCTCCTTTCAAACCTTTATCGCCCCATTCGCTGACATAAGCCCGTGTTTTGTCAATAGCTAAAAACTGGTGGGGAAAGTTAATACCACTGATTGATTGAGCATTCTGGAAGGTTTTAGCATCCACAATCACCATTTTATTGGCATTATTGACCATTATATAAGCTTTTCCATCAAAAAGTGTCATTGACTGTACCGTATTGCCCAAAGCAGCATTGTTATTTTCCTTACCAAAAATATCTGCTTGAGCCGCATCTTTGCGGTTGTAAAAGCTGACCATGCCTGTTCCACTTGGAAATGCCCCATCGCTCGTAATAAAGACACCGCTTGTGTAACTTCCACTTGGTGTTTCATCAGTCGGTTTACAGGCGTTGAAACCTAAAAAGAGGACAACAAGTGCAAGCGAAAAGCTAAATTTTAATAGATTCATAATCGAAGAAATTATTTTGTTTATGAAAGTTAATTATATGTGAACGATAGCAATTTGACCAAATAAAATGGTAAACTTATCTATTTTCACACGATAAATAAAACACCAACCAAGAACAGAACATACAGCTGCGGGTACAGTTTGGGCTTTTCACCCCATTCCCTTTTCATATTATAAAATAAAAATGACAACCAAAAATCGGCGCAAAGCTAAGACAGGATTACTGAATTTGTAAGATTTAACCAATTATATTTTTCCATCTTGACAATACCTTTTATTTTATAAATTATTTATTTTTTAATTTAAGTGAAATGTGTACTTTTACGATGAAATATTTGATAAATTAAGATTTACTGACGCGCTCAATTCAAGGTATTATAAGCAACTGATAGATAATCTTTTACGTTCAGCATAATATACCTTGAGATGAAAACAGCACAAAAAAAAATATATGTACGCCGTTCAGAATTATACACTTGTTGAAACCACAGAAGCACTTGAAGC
>JAYUQN010001062.1:0-6521 GCA_043756725.1 Saprospiraceae bacterium | reverse complement strand
GCAATGATGATGTCGAAGTGTCAAACCGTTTTTATCCAAGCAGTAGCGACCTCGAATTGGGGGGCTTTGATTCCGACAATCGGGGACGGCAATATATTGCCCTCCGTTTTCAAAATGTGGCTTTGCCGCCTAATGCCCAAGTGCGTAGGGCTTATATGCAGTTTACTGCCAAATCGCCTCAACCAGCTACGGCATCTGTCACCATCAAATGTCAAAGAGGGAATGCAGCGGCTTATGTATCCACTGAAAACCTTTTATTGCGTCCTTACACCCCAATAGACATTCTCTGGAATCCAACGGCATGGACATTAGCCAATGAAAGTTCTACCAAACAACAAACTGCCGACCTTTCAACTCAAATCAATGCCGCTATTGCTACGGGTTGGCAATCGGGTAACGCCTTGTCCTTTATTTTACAAGGCAATGCTACGGCTAATAATATTTTAAACGCACGCAGTTATGAAAACAATGCTACTCACGCGGGCGCGCCTACGCTTGTGATGGAATATTTCATTCCAACAACAGGCAATGGGGGGAGTATGGCGAGTTTAAGCAATGTTTTTATCAATGAAGTAGCCCCAAAAGGTACGATTGCTAATAGCGAGGACTGGATTGAAATTTATAATGGCAACAATTTTTCAGTTGCCATGGATAGTATTTATATCACGGGTAAAACGACCACCCCTTTCAAATGGCGTTTAAAAGGGTTAACCCTTCCTGCAAAAGGTTTTTTACTTTTGATAGCTGATAAAGATACCCTAAAAGGACTTGACCATATAGATATGAAATTGAGTGCTGAGGGTGAAAAAGTGTTCTTATATAAAAATGTGAATGGTGCGCCCGTCCAATTAGCCAATTTTGAGTTCCCTCCTATGGCATCAGATGAAGACAACGTCACTTTTGGCGTAAATACTGAGGGGGGGGCTACGCCGCTACCTGCGGCTTTAACAAAGTTTTTAGGGGGTACTCCAAGAGCCATTAATGCAACTGGCAAGTTGTTTTTACGCGCTGGCAACAATGTCCCACGTGGCATTATCACATCGGGCATCCCTACAACGATAACCTTAACGCCGCCCGTAGGTGCAACTTTACGCTTTTCAACCGACCACTCCATACCAAGCCGTACAGTAGGCAATATTTACACAACGCCTATCACTATTTCTACGACAACTGTTTTAAAAACTTTTGCCTATACAGCTAATGGTGAAACCACTGTGGAGTCTTTCACCTATATCTATCCTGTAAAAGGCAGTGAGTTAACGTTTCCGAATTTGGTAACACAAGCGGATTATGAAAATGGCTTGAAACTCCTACCAATAGTTTCTATTTCAACCAATGCAGGTGTGGTGGATACCAAAGTTGAAAAAATTTGTAGTTTTGAATACATCAATAAGTTTGGTGAAAACAAGAGTGCGAGCGTCATTGCAGGTGTTAAGGGCTATGGCAATGATTCTTATCTCAATTCAGACCAGAAAAACTTGCGGATGTCTTTCAAAAGTAAATACGGATTTTCAAAATTTCGCTATCCAATTTTCAAAAAAGAAGATGGAGATTCGTTCAGTCCATCGGATAAATTTGACAAATTGGAGCTAAAAATTGGGCAAGATGGACCCAATGCCGATGGTTTTGGTATGGTCATGACTTCTCAAGGTTTGGTCAGTAAAACCATGCGAGAATTAGGCAATATAGACCTCCATACGCAATATGCACACGTTTTTGTGAATGGCAAATATCATGGCGTTTATACTTTAAAAGAAAAGTATGATGAAAAATTTGCTGCTGAATATTATGGCGGTGAAAAAGAGCAATACGATGTCATTGAAAGCTCTTGGACATCTGGGAGGGTCAATGAAGGCACAATTACCAATTGGAGTGCTTTGAAAAATTTTGCATCTCAAAATCGTTTTCAAGATGTGAAACGCTATCTAAACGTCAATCAACACATTGATTTTATGATGCTGATGATGTATTTTGACAATGAATGGGAATACCGTGCCGTAGCAGACCGCAATTTGACGACGACCAAATTTGTCCTCGAAGACCATGATACCGATGGGGCTTTGGTGAAAATAAGCGATCAAAACGGCTACGTTTATGATATAAAATGGACTGACCCACAGCAAGAAGTTTTCAACGGACCCGGCGGCATATTCGGCAATCTTTTCAGAGGGAATAACAAGGAGTTTAAAACCCTTGTGCGCGACCGTGTATATGAAGCATTTCAAAAACCGAATGGCGCTCTAACTGCTGGACGTATTGCCACAAAATTGAATGAATTGAAAGCGGTCATTCGCCCTGTTTTTAACATGGAATTGGCGCGTTTCAACAAAACATTTTACAATGACAACCCTTATTTTGATGAAGAATTTAATGAAAATATGGCGCATTTGCCCACCCGTTTTCAGTACAATTTGAACAAATGGCTTTCAAAAGGATTGGCACATACCTTACTGCCCATTACTTTCAATCAACCTTCTGGAACTGTGACAACACCTGTTTTAGCAACAAATCCTAACAATAAAGGCTTGATTTATTACACAATTGACGGGTCTGACCCAATGGGCAATGATGGCGTAATCAGCCCTTTAGCAAAGCTGTATACCACACAATTGGCTCTCAATGCGGGCGTGAATAAAGTGGTAGCGAGAGTCTATTTCAATACAGAATTTGGTCCAAAAACGACGGCTACTTATACTTCCTCAACAGCAATTGCAGCTTTGCAAGTGGCTCAAATATTGGCAGTTGAAGGTCGGTTAGAGGGTAAAAAAGCGGTTATCAATTGGGTTACAAAAACATCGCAGGCGGCAGACTATTTCAAGGTTGAAAAGCTGAATGAAAAGGGAGAATTTGAAACCCTGCAAATTGTCAATGCTTTGTATTCTAACAGTCCAGAGGGTGTTGAATCCTACTTGTCTTTTGATGAAGAACTTGTTGAAGGCGATAATATTTATAGAATAGCCCTCATCAGTGACTATTTGAAGACCCCTCAGTATTCAGACCTTCTACGCGTGAAATTTAATTCGATTGGTATGTATGGTATTTCACCCAACCCTGCTGCAGAATTCATAGATATTGATTTGCAAACTGTTGAAAACCAAGCCGTTAGCCTTACTATTTTCAATACTATCGGTAAAATTATTTTCAGTGAAAAAATAGACAAAGCTTCACCTAATAAGAGACTTAATCTTGAAAACTTAGAAGCAGGGCAGTATTTCATCCACATACAAGCGGAAGGCAAGCGCAGCGTGGTGAAAAAACTGAGCATTGTCAAGTAGCTTCGGATTTATCCGAACCCGTTAAAACGGATTTATCCGTTGTCTTGCTTTACGCAAGTGGTTTAGGAAAATGATTTTATTTTTTTGAAAAAAAATAAAATCATTTTCTTAAACCACTCTCAGTTTTCGACCCGTTTTATCAAAAATACTGAGGGGGGTATCCACCAAATCCCATTAAATTTGCATCTTTCAAAAGATACACTTTTAATCATTTTACAATGAAAAAACACCTGTTCTTACTTCTAATCCTTTCATTTTTTCTATCAAGTTGCAGCTACCGCCGTGCCATGCAAAGCGACTTGCGTGAACCCATTACCGAATCCCTTTTCACAGACAAAGACCGTACACTTTCTGAAGAAAACATCCAAAAACTCTTAGACGGCAAGCTCGTATTGCCCGATACTTTGCGCATTGCCCTATTTCGCTATGGCATGAACAACCGTTACTATTCCAAATTTATGAGTTATGCGGATGAAAGCACGGTGAAAAGCCAACAGAGTTTTATTGATACCCTTGTTGCGGGTTTGAAAGACAATAAGCGGGTAAAAAATGTGCACCCTATTCCATCATTGATGTTGAGTAGCAGCCCCACCATTACGCAATTGCGTGAAACAAGTGTACGTTTGCTCTCCGATTTGCTCATCGTTTATTCCTCCACCAGCGATATTTACTACAAATACAAGGTGTTTAAAAAAGACGAAGCCAAAGCCTTTGCCACTACCGAGGTGTTAATCATGGACATCCGCACAGGTTTGATACCTTTTTCAACCACCATCACTAAAGATTTTTTAACTAAAACCCTTCCCGATGAAACGATTGAAGAAGCCCGCAAACGGGCTGAAAAAGAAGCTGTGATTTTGACTTTGGTGGAAACGGGCAGTCGGATTGATGCGTTTTTGGCAGGGTATAAGTAGGGAATAGGACGGTTGTTGGATTGACAAGAGCGTATTTTATTAAAGTTAATTTGATTTTTAATTTAACTTTGAGTGAAATTTAACTTTAAAAACCATAAAATGGGCTTAACTATTCATTATTCTGCGCGCTTAAAAAGCCTGAATTTGCTACCACAGTTGGTTACAGAAGTGGCAGATATATGCCAATCCATCGGTTGGGAATATGATAAGGTGGATAAAATTGTGGAAATGACGGAGGATGTAACCTTTTCACCGCCACTTGACGACCATAAAAACATCCATCTAAAAGGCATCATGTTTCACCCGCCCAAGTGCGAATCGGTCATTTTTACTTTTCTATCCTCTGGTTGGACATCATCCTACCTTCATCTAATGGTGGCTAAGACATATCAGAAAATAGAGAGTGAACCTATTTTTAAAGGCTTCCCAAAATTGGTGTATATGATGCACACCAAAACCCAACGCGGTGGACCCGATACGCACATCGCTATTATCAAGCTGTTTAGATATTTAGAAAAAAAGTATTTTGTTGAAATGAACGTTTCAGATGAAGGCAATTATTGGAAAACCTCAGATGAAGAGGTTTTACAAGAGCGGTTTGATGAATATACGGGATTGATAAACAGCTTCAAAGGTGCTTTGGAAAAAGACGGTTGGGCAATTACGCATGAGCCGTTTTCGTTGACACAGAAAATGGCTGACTTGCTTGATGCAAAAGATAAAGAAATTGACTAATTTTCACATAAGTCTCAAACTCAATAACCCCTGAATAAAGTCTTGCCCTTCAGCGGAAAATAACTGTAAATCTTGCTTGTCAATTAAATTTTCATTCAATTGTTGAAGAATAATATCAAGCAAGTCGCTGTTTCTCATACCGTCATAACGCCTTGCTATACCTTTATCAAAACCGGTAATATGCTTAAAAAGCGCATGATAGGATTCTCGGACATCGCTCTTGCCCTGTTTCCAATCATTTAGAATTTTATCGGCTTTGTTTAGCCCTTTGGTAAATTCGTTCAATAAGCCCTTTTCGATAATAGTACGGGCTATTCTTTTGTCTGATTTGCTTAGTTCCATTGTTGTATTTTTAAAAGTAAAAAAATTGAAAAAACTTATTTCTTACCACAACAGAATTTGTATGACTTTTCGCTGCCACAGGGACACTGTATCAGTGGGTCGAAAGGCATATCTTTGGGTAATTTCATGCCTGTTCGCCATTTAAAGAGCGTGTAATGCTTTTTCAAGCGATTAACATAAGTGGGTTCAGAGGCAATCATATTTTTAAAAAACGTTAAAAAGACCTCCGCATGAGGCGATTGCTGCTGAAAAGCATCTAAGCAAGGACCTTTCATGTCCTTCAACATATCGTCAGGTACGCCATGCCCCCACTTCCTATAAAAAGCGAGCGATTCCCAACCATAAGAAATGGTGGCAATCTGTTTCAAGCCATATTGAGGATTCATTTGTATGACATTGATAAAAACGCGCCGACAATCGCAGGTTTTGTCAGCACAATGAACATCCATGAAGGCATAATCGCCATTAGGCACGTTTTTATCATTGCGGATAGTGACAAATCGCGTTTCTTTTTCAGCGATTTTAGGTAAAAGACTGTGAAAAGTGAGAAATTCCATTGATTGCGATTTTATAATTTATGGTGAAAAGAGAGATACAAAAGTAAGAATTTTATGTACGATGAATGCCCTCTTGTTTTGATTTAATTGGTTTGATAACTGAATTTTGATAAATTGAGAGGAAATACTATCTTTACAACTTTGAAAGATGGACAAAGTTAAACTTAAAATTCAGAAATCACATGTGGGTAGAAAAGTTAACGTTAGAAAACATTAAATGCTTCGACAATTGCGAAATGGTGTTTGGTACGGCTAATAGTCGGTACAAATGGGTAACTTTATTGGGCGAAAATGGCGGTGGCAAAAGCACCGCTTTGCAAGCATTGGGTTTATTATTGGCGGGTCCAGAAGGCGCAACCAAATTATTGAATAGCCCACAAGGTTGGTTAAGGGATGAATTAAGGGTTGGTAAAATTAGTATAAAAATTCATCAAGGAAAGAAAGACCCTGGCAAGTTTGATGATAAAAAAGTAACTAAAACGTTTGCCTATAACTATTTGATTACTGGTTCACAAGCACTCGAAGTCAGTAAAAAAATATACACAGAACCAACAATTTTAGAAGGCGAAGTTCAAGTTCGCCTCCTTTCATGGTTACGCGAAAATGCTCTATTGCCCAAAGGCAAAGGCTGGTTTGCGGCGGGTTATGGGGCATTCCGACGGCTAACTCGAAAAAATGGACAAATCATAGTTCCTTCT
>JAYUQN010001061.1:0-2491 GCA_043756725.1 Saprospiraceae bacterium | reverse complement strand
GCTGCCTGTTGGTAAGCCTGTTGAAATATCTGCCCAAATTGTACCGCCTTGTGTGGTTTTAAACAATTTATTGGCAGTCATAGCATAAATAATTTGGTTATCATTTCTATCAATATCAATCCACCGCACATTGGCATTCGTGAAATTGCTAATAGAATCCCATTTTGTGCCTCGGTTTGTTGATTTTAAAACTTGCCGACCCCCTGTGTATAAAGTTGTGGCTATTTGAGGGTCTTGTACAAAAGGTGTGACCCAATTGCCATTGGGCACGGTGTAAAGCGTTGTGAAAGAATTGCCTCTATTTAAAGACCGCCTTAATATGCCATTTTGAAAAGTGCAATACATAATACTATCATTGGTTCGGTCTATGAAACTAATCATGCCATCGCCACCACTGACTTGCCGCCATGATATATTATCAGATGTCAAATTCGTCCCATTGTCTTGATGCCCGCTGATTATCAAATTTTCATTCGTTTGAGATTGTCCCAAGCCGTACAATTGAGCAATAGAAAGATTGGAAGATATATTTGTCCAAAAAGTTGATTGATTAATATTTTTATAAACACCACCGTCATTAGCTACATAAAGCGTTGTGCCTGAAAACGTTAAGCAATGGTAATCCACATGAACACCCGTACCCGTCGTTGCCCAAGTAGCACCCCCATTACTGGACTTGTAGAGGCTTACACCCCCTGCATACACTACATTGGTATCCGTCGGATGGGCAGCAATAGCTAAATCATACCAACCTTGTGTGCCTGTAATATTAGGTGTTGTAGCCATCAGTGTGAAATTCAGACCGCCATCCGTAGAGCGATAAAAACCTTTCATACCATGTGCCGCATTGGTGGCAAGCGTAAAAACATAGTCTGGATGGATGGGTGAAACGCTTATTGAATAACGTGCCACATCGGTTGTCGGCAAGCCACTTGTGATTTTCAACCAAGTCAAACCATTATCGGTGGAGCGTAAAAAAGAACCCCCTGTTTTAGAACCCGCAAAAACAATAGCGGGGTCGGAAGGTTTAAAAACCAATTCACGGACAGAGACGGTAGAAGTTCTTACGAAATTTGCACCCCCATCTATAGAGCGATAGACACCATTTGTGCCCGCAACCAATAGGATATTAGGGTCTTTTGGATGTATCACAACGGTCGTTAAACTGATACTGTTTGATTGCGTGTAAGTCAAACCCGTTGGCGTCCATGTTGCCCCACCATCTGTTGTTTTATACAAACCCGTTGAGTAGGGATGATAAATAGCTCTATCACCATCCCCCGTGAGTGCATACAATGTGTTAGGAGCTGTAGAATCAATCGCCACATCGGTTATACCTATGCCCGGAATGTCATCAGAAATAGACCGCCATGAGATTCCTCCATTATCGGATTTGAATAACTGAGACCCGGGAGAACAAGCATATAAAACATTGGGATTCGTTGGATCCACGCGAATACTATTGACCCGCCCATTTCCAGAAAGCGCAGCAGATTGGTTTAGGGGACCTAAAATTTTCCAATTAGCCCCACGTGTTTGTAGCGCATTTTTAGCTTGCAACTGCGCCCGATTAGTGGCTTCACCCATCAAACGCATATCGCCCTGCGTCTCAGCAACGCGCGGCTCATACCACTCCGCCATCCGCATAAATTGCTTCAAATTGGTATATTTTCCTTTAGGTATTTCATTTATTTTGCCACTCGCCAAATCTGAAATATCTTGTTGATATTGCTTGAGTTTTTCAGCATTGTCTTTATAAAAAGCTGCTTTTATATCATTGAAATTCGTGGTTTGCTCACCTAAAGTGAGCCAATTCTGTTCGTTTTGTCCGTGAAGGGGTGAAAAAGTTAAGCAGTAAAAGAGGATAAAAATAGGAAAGTAGTGCATCTGTTTCAACATTATAAAAGGATACATAGCGGGTTGTTCTTTAATTTTCATTTTTGGTGAAAGGTTAATTATGACATTATAAAAGAGCCATAGATTCACAAGACTTGATGTTGACTGCACCCACGAATGTCAATTCGTGGGTACTGTCAACATCTAATTTTGTAAATCTATGTGATTTACGCAAATTTACAATCTTTTATGAAATTATCAAACGCCTTTACCCCCCTCAGTATTTTTATTATAATAAACCTTTTTTCAATCAAGAACTTGTTTTTACTTGCCACTTAACTACTTTTGTCCATGAATATTTCAATCTTATTTTTATCTAATTGATTATCAATATTTTATGACAAATATAGAATTAAACAACATACGTAAAATCTATTTCATCGGCATCGGTGGCATCGGCATGAGTGCTATTGCTCGATACTTTTTAGGCAGAGGATGCGCTGTGCATGGTTACGATAAAACAGAAACTGAACTGACTAAAACGCTTGCTGATGAAGGCATGATTGTCCACTACACCGATGATGTGAAATACATACCTGAAGGAGTGGATTTGGTGGTTTATACACCCGCCGTTCCAAAAGACCACAGTGAATTG
>JAYUQN010001060.1:0-2493 GCA_043756725.1 Saprospiraceae bacterium | reverse complement strand
TTTTATCAGCGTCTTTATTGAAATTACTGAGGGGATGCTTTGTCTTGAAATTTTCAAAACTAAAAATGGTATTTCCCTGTAAAGCTGTATCCCAATCTTCTACCTCATTGTTGCGGGGGTGAAAAAAGAACTGCCCGCCTTCGTGTCCTTGTATTTTCAAAGGTTCGCCACGGGGTGTTTGGTCGGCATTGGCTTGCACAATTTCCATCATTTTAGCGCATATTTCAGCGACACCCAGCGGTTTATCATTTTTTTGAAGCAAATCCAAGAGTTTTTCCGCAAAAGGGCTATTGGTGCCGGGTTTGCCATCATCTACAATTTCGTTGCGTCCTGCTGTCAAGCCCCATCTTGAAGGGTCAATTTCACGGCGGTCAGCAATATCCCGATTGGCATCTTTTGAAGAAAATAAAGTACCCGAAAAACAAGAATCCGCTATCAAAAAAGTATGATGG
Organism: Saprospiraceae bacterium; assembly: GCA_043756725.1. GTDB lineage: Bacteria > Bacteroidota > Bacteroidia > Chitinophagales > Saprospiraceae > JAAFJT01. Next base: position 2,041 of record JAYUQN010001060.1, on the reverse strand, counting down.
CTGGTAATAGCATTTAACCAATCTCGAATGGTGGAATTGGGCAAATAATCATCGAGTTCACCCCGTTCTGCATTGACAGGTATCCAATACCCTTGTTTGCCAATTTTATCAAACTCACCATGCCCTGAAAAATAAATGATAAGATTGTCAGTCGTGTGTACACGTTGCGCTAAATCTCTGAATTTAGCGATTATCTTTCGGCTCGTTGCCTCGGCGTCAAATAAGGTAATAATGTGAGTAGAATCAAAATTATAGCGATTAGTCAAGAGATTGACAAAATCTTGGGCATCTTTTACGGCATTGTGCAGCGTTGGGCAGTGTGTATAGGCATCAATACCGATAGCCAATACAAAGTTTTTACCACTTGGGGAAGTCGTTTTCAGAGAATTTGAAGGATAGCTGATAGCTTTTGAATCGTTAGGCATGCCGTGTATGTTCTTTGTACTGGTTAGGAGTTTGTTTAAAGTGCCGTTTTATATAAAAAACCCTACAAAAGTAAAAAAACAAATAAGGAAATGAGGAAAAAAGGAAATATTATTTTTGAAAATATGTGTGAAAAAGCGATAAAATGTTCTTAGTAACGTAAACAGAATAACTTAATCCATTTAACTTTCCAAGTCTTGAAGGTTTTGAATATTAAATGGGTTAAGTTATTGAATTTGCATTTCAATTAAATAAAACACGGCTAAATCCTTGAAAATCAAAGATTTAGCCGTTTTTTAATTGAAAAAAGAGGGGAATACTGAGGGGTATCCAACAACTTAACGCTTGTGTTTTTTTACGATAAAAAGAACAACAAAACATTAATGTCCATTTTTATTCTTTTTTTTCGCAAGCTTTTGTCTGGTTTGCTGAACCAAATCAAGCGGTACAGCCATCAAAAAAGCGATATACACATCATCAAATTCAGTATTGATGATGAGAGATTCTATACCTTCGAGTTTGCCTTCGAGTTTACCTTCTCCTATGCCTTTGACATACAAAGGGTCTTCGGAAATGTCTATCATTTTAAAAATATTTGCCATGACTTTATCTATTATAGGTTGCAATTTACGCATATTTGATAATACTCGCAACTGTGTATAATATTTTTCTCGTGCTGAATCCGTTTCAGCCAATTTTTTTAACCTTTCGCTTATCTTTTTGCTAATTGTTTCAGGGTCTTCGCCCTCAAAATTACCCAAAATTGAAAAGACAACAGTTTCGGGGTCAGCAGCTTTTAAGAAAGTTTCATACGGAATATCTTTCACAACAATCACTTTGTAAATAATGGTCATACATTCTGATTGCCAAAAACCTTTTATATGTTTGGGGTCTTTGCTGCCAATATAAAGGACAAAATGAATAACAGGGATTTTTTTATGCTTACTGCGTTTCAGCATGATATGATAATCGCCAATCCTAAGATTTACGTCATTTTCATCTTTCAAATGCGCTTCTGCATGAAGTATTTTTTGACTGCCATCGGCAAACCAAATCAGCGACAATTCATCAGGGTCACGTTCTTTGGTGTGCTGCATTTTGGTTGGTAGCGGTTGCGATTTCACAAAATGAAGTCCCCCAACATCTTGAATGATGGTTTTTAAAGCTTTTTCAAGGTTTTCCTTAATTATCTTATCATAGATATTACCTTCACGAGCATCCGTACTCGGCTTGTGTTTCAATAGCTTTTTTGTTTTAGGCTGGGCTTGTGGAGACTTTCTCATGAATTGTTTTAATTATTACACAAACGTAATGATTTGTTTTTTACATTGTATCTCTACTTTTTTAATTTTTATTTGAAATATATGAAAAACACGCCCTCCCTACTTCAAATAAAAAACGGCTAAATCCTTGAAAGTCAAAGATTTAGCCGTTTTTTAATTGAAAAAAGAGGGAAATACTGAGGGGGTATCTATACCTGTTCAGGCGCAAGGCGCACCACTAAATCCTGCAACTCTTCCCGCATTTTTATCTGGCATCCCAAACGGCTGTTGTCTTTTACGTGCATGGCTTGGTCGAGCATCGCCCATTCATCGTCTGAGGGTTCGGGCAATTCGTG